>JAOZOH010000172.1 GCA_029933365.1 Desulfuromusa sp.
GGACACTTCCCCTATTTTCATTTCACATCAAATTCGCCAAGGTACAACACGTAGCGATTTTAGAATCTTCCCCAGATTTCCTATACCCATTCAAAGATACCACCTGATTCTCAATTTCGTCCATTCCAATTTGCCCAGCAATGACATATAACCGATATCGGTATTTACACCTTCAAACCGAATATGCTTGTTTATATATTTCAGCGGTTGCCACTTATTTTTTTGCACAGAATTTTATTACCCATATGAATGACGAAACGCAACAGAACATCCGCAACGCGACAATTCATAGCTTTATTGATGGCGTTAGCGCAAAGCAACAGACAATTGAAGTCCTGGGTTTGCATGGATCAGCGGACGCTTACCTGCTGGCCCAACTTCTTGGCTCAAGCACAAAACTGCTGGTGATCCTTTGCGCCGAACTGGAAGCAGCACGCCAACTGGTTGCTGAACTGCAATTTTTTCATCCTCGTCCAACGGATATTGCCCTGCTACCCCATTGGGAATTGAACCCGTACGACCCGCTGACGCCACACCCAGAACTGGAAGCGATTCGCTTAACCACCCTGTCTGCTCTGAATCAGGGGAAAGTGAAAGCACTGGTGCTGCCGGTTCGGTCGCTGATGCAGAAGGTCATCCCGCGCCAGATTCTTGATACCATTTCTCTGCAACTGCTGGTCGAAGAAGAGTATCAGCGGAAGCAACTGTTGAACTCGCTGACCCAACTGGGCTACCAGCCGGTTCCCCTAGTTGAAGAACGGGGCAGCTTTGCCGTCCGGGGGGACATCATTGATCTGTTTCCTCCTGATGCTAAACAACCGATCCGCCTTGATTTTTATGGCGATTTTATCGAAAAAATGCGCCCCTTTAATCCAACCAGCCAACGTTCCGGAGAGGCCACTCTAAAAGCTCTGACTCTGATTCCAGCAAAAGAGATGATTCTCCACGGGCCATTTCTGGAAACATTGGGACAAAAGCTCAAGGAACGCTGCGATGAACTGGCGATTCCGCGAACCGACCGTGAAGCAATCATGACCGAACTGCGGGAGGGGATTTTATCTCCAGGGCGGGCATTTCTATTGCCTTTCAACTATCCAGAACTTGATCTATTGGAACAATATCTTGACAACCCGCAATTAATTCTGCTTGATCCCCCCGCCATTGAACAGGAGATCGACCTGTTCCATCGTGATATTCGTGACGGTGAGACACGGATGTTGGAGCAGAAGTTACCACACGCCCGCCGTCAGACCCTCTATCTTGAACCGGAGGAATTGCAACCTTTGCTGCAGAATCGGTCACGAATTGAGATATCACGATTGCAGATCATCCAGCTCGATGAGGAGCGACAACGCTATCAATTCAACTGCCAGGGCAATGGTTCGCTACGGGCAAAACCAGATTCAGATCAGGATGGCCTCGAACCGCTCTTGGAACGGCTACAACAAAGCAAAAAGCAAAAAGAGACAACCCTGCTGGTCTGCCATCAGCTGAGTCAAGCTAAACGGCTGCAAGAGCTACTTGCCGCGCATCAGGTTGATCTTGATATTGAGCCAACCCTAAAATTGTCTGATTTAACATCAGGATCGCTAAATTTGACAATTGGCAAACTGAATAATGGGTTTTATCTACCGAATGAAAAACTGAATATTATCAGTGAAGAGGAAATTTTCGGTCAGCGCAGTCACCGACAGAAAAAAACCAGTCAACAGCGCGCACGACAGTTAATGACCAGCTTGGCTGAATTGAAAAATAATGATTTCATTGTTCACACCGATCATGGGGTTGGCCGCTACCTTGGATTAACTCATCTAAAAACTGGATCGATTGAGGGTGACTTTTTACACCTTCAATATGCTGGAAACGACAAACTTTATCTGCCGATTGAGCGAATTGAAAAGGTTCAGAAATACATCGGGGGTGAAGGCTACGTCCCAAAACTTGACAAAATGGGGGGTCAAAGCTGGGAAAAAGCTCACCTGAAAGCCCGAGCCGCTGTTGAAGAGTTGGCACGACAACTACTGGAACTTTACGCAAAACGGGAACTTCGCCAGGGATTTGCTTACTCTCCCCCCGATCAATTATTTCGAGAATTTGAAGCAACCTTCCCCTATGAAGAAACCGTTGATCAACAGCTGGCAATAGATGACATTCTAGAAGATATGCAATCAACCAAACCGATGGATCGCCTTATCTGTGGCGATGTTGGTTATGGTAAAACCGAGGTTGCCCTGCGCGCCGCTGTCAAAGCGGTTCTGGACGGTAAACAGGTTGCGGTTCTGGTGCCAACCACAGTTCTGGCAAGCCAGCACTGGGAAAGTTTTCAGCAACGGCTTGATGATTTTCCCATCCGGGTCGAAATGGTTTCGCGCTTCCGCTCAACTGCCGAAAACCGGAAAACTTTGGAAGCTGCCGCCGCTGGGAAAGTTGATATTTTGATTGGTACCCACCGTTTGCTGCAACGCGATGTCCGCTTTAAGGATTTGGGCTTGCTGGTGGTTGACGAGGAACAGCGCTTTGGGGTCAGCCATAAAGAGAAGCTGAAGCAGTTGCGCGCCGAGGTCGATATTCTCACTTTGACCGCAACCCCGATCCCCCGCACCCTGCATATGAGTATGACCGGGATGCGGGATCTTTCAGTCATTGAAACGGCTCCGGTTGATCGTCTCGCAATCCGCACCTATGTGACCCGTTTTGATGATGAACTGATCCGCCAGGCAATCCTGCGTGAACTGCGCCGGGGAGGACAAGTCTATTTTGTCCATAACCGGGTACAGACTATTGACGCCATGGCAGAACAATTGCGTCAACTGGTGCCGGAAGCGACTATTTCCGTCGGTCACGGGCAGATGCCGGAAAAAGATCTGGAACAGGTGATGCTCAACTTTATCGCAGGCAAAAGTAATTTGCTGGTCGCTTCAACCATCATCGAAAATGGTCTGGATATTCCGCGCGCAAATACCATCATTATTAACCGCGCCGATCGTTTCGGGCTGTCCCAACTCTACCAGTTAAGAGGTCGGGTCGGACGCAGTGACCGCCGCGCTTATGCCTACCTGCTGATTCCCGGGGAGGCAGCTCTCACTCGCGATGCCCGGGAACGGCTACGGGTTCTACAGGAACTGACCGAATTAGGGGCAGGGTTTCGCATTGCCAGTCATGACCTGGAACTGCGTGGCGCGGGAGACCTGCTCGGAGGCAAACAATCGGGTCCAATCGCTGCTATTGGGTTTGAGCTCTATACCGAACTGCTCGAAGAGACAATCGACCGCCTCCGTGGCAAAGAACGGGAAGAACGGATTGATCCGGAGATTCGCCTTGGGCTATCGGCCTTTCTCCCTGAAAAATATCTACCCGACCCCAATCAGCGACTACAGTTCTACCAACGGATGGCCGGAGCCGAAAATGATGAAGAACTGTTTGACCTGGTAGAGGAACTACGGGATCGTTATGGAGAACCTCCACTTGCAGGTGAGATCCTGATTACAACCATGCGGCTGCGAATTTTATTGAAGAAACTCTGTGTCGAACTGCTTGAATATGATGGTAAACGACTCAGTTTATTGTTTCATGCCTCGACAAAAATATCTCCAGACCTGATCCGCCAACTGGTAACGGAACAAGCAGAAAAATATCGCCTGGGAGCTGACTTCAAACTCAGCATTGACCTGGGTCGTTTGCCGCCAGGGGAGTTACTGGTCAGGGTAAGAAAAGAATTGCAACTCTTTTTCTGACCATGCTAATTTTGATGGCGTCGCAAAAAGTCCGACCTCCGGTGTTGCAGCGCTTTTTCAGGATCTCGACATACGTGTGTATGCTTTCGCCCCTGAAAAAACACTACGCCTTGGTGGTCGAAATTTTTGCTTAGCCATCATATTCCTTTTCACCTGTTGGTAAAGCCTTATTTATAAGGATTTTGGTATCTTTGCAGCTATATTAACCAGAGGGTTAGCACTGTTTTTCTTGCTGGGGCTACTATCTTGTCAACAACAGCAAGAACAACAACCACTGCCCCCATTGTTGGAAGTTGGACAGCGGCAGCTGACCCTGCAACAATTTGAGCGAGAGCTGAAAAATACTTACCCTGATATTTCCGGTCTGGCCGCTTCGGAACAGCTACTGCTCAAAGGACAACTGCTCAAACAATTGATTGATCGTGAGTTGATCCTTGGAGAAGCGAGCCGTTTGAACGTCCAACTGACGCCAGATGAACTTGATGCCGCCATGGCGGAAGTGCGCGGCAGCTACAGTAAAGAAGAGTTTGCTAAAGTTCTGGCACAGACTGGAAATACCCTGGAGAATTGGGTTGCAGCTTTAAAGCTACGTTTGTTAACAAAAAAAGTCAGTGCTGCGGCACTAATTTCCAAGGTGCAGATCAGCGACAAAGAGACTGAAACCTACTATAAAAAACACCGGGAGGAATTTCGACGACCCGTTGAGATACGTGCCCGGCAGATGCTTTTTAAAACCCGTGATGAAGCAAATGACGTTCTGAAGCTATTGAAAGAAGGGGGCGATTTTGCTACCCTGGCTCGTAAATATTCACAATCACCAGATCGTGAGAAAGGTGGTGCTCTGGGCTATTTTCCTGCGGGGCAATTACCTGTAGAATTTGATAAGGTGCTGTTCAAGCTTCCAGTTCGGCAGGTCAGTGATCCAGTTGAAAGCCCTTATGGATTTCATCTTTTTCTGGTTGAACGGAAACGTAAAGCAGGACTTCGTCCCTATGCGGTCGTCAAAGATGAAATTACGGCAAAACTCTACCAGCAGAAAGAAGAAACAGCTTTCCATCAATGGCTGGAAAACTTAAAAAAGACCACGGAAACAAACATCCATTGGGATTTACTGCAGCCAAAACCTGAACAGTGATGGATCTGCCCCCTTATATAAAATGGTAAACCTCTTTATCTATAAAGGATTCACGTTTATGAAACGTATTTTTTTCACTCTTATCTTCTCTTTGTTCCTGGCAATCACACCGGTCACGGCAAAAACCCTGAATAAGATTGTTGCCATCGTCAACGATGAAATGATCAGCAGCTTTCAGCTTGATAAAGCTGTGGTTGCCGCTCTGGCGCAAAACCCCAAACAGAATCAGTTGACCCCCTCCCAGTTTGATCAAATGAAGGTGCAGATTCTTAACCGCATGGTCAATGAGAAACTTCTGGAACAGCGAACCAAGGAGCTGGACCTGAAGGTTTCGGATCCAGAGTTGGATAGCGCGATTGAAGATGTGCAACGTAAAAATGGGCTCACCCGTGAAACTTTGGAAAAAGCCCTTGCTGCGCAAGGTCTGACCATG
>JAOZOH010000353.1 GCA_029933365.1 Desulfuromusa sp.
CAGTTAAAAGAGACATCACTCATGAAGTCAAAATGGAAGAACAGCTGCGGCAGAAGTATAAAATGGAAGCCATCGGAGTCATGGCCGGTGGGATGGCCCATAATTTCAATAATAATCTGTCTATAATTCTTGGCAATATAGAACTCTCTCAGCTCAAGCTACCCCAAGAAAGTGAAGCTGTCCCGCTGTTGAAAAATGCAAAAATAGCGGTTCTCAGATCTCGTGACTTGATACAGAACATTCTGACCTACAGCCGCCAGGGGGCTCACAGTAAAGACTCAATCCAGCTATCACAGACTATAGATGAAGCCCTGAAACTGCTGCGACCAACTCTCCCTGCTACAATTAACGTGCGTGAGACGGTCAGTATGAACAGCAAAGATATTACGATTCATGGGGATGCGTCACAAATTCAGGAGGTTCTTATCAACCTCTGTAACAATGCTGTCCATGCGATGAATGAAACGGGGGATTTGACACTCTCCCTAGATATGGTCAACTTGGAGAAAAAAGATGTTTCTGCCCAGGACCAATGCCTGCCCGGGTGTTATGCCAAGCTCAGTGTTCAGGATAATGGTTCCGGCATGTCTGCGGAAACCGTGGCTAAAATTTTCGATCTCTTTTTTACTACCAAAGGAGTCGATGAGGGGACCGGTGTAGGCCTGTCAACGGTGCGAGGGATCGTCGATCAACACGATGGGATGATAAAAGTGAACAGTATCCTGGGTGAAGGAACCACTTTTGAACTTTATTTCCCGATCATAGATCGGCGGCAAAAAGAACGTACCCCAACCGTTCAGGGTCTACCCAGCGGGGACGAAAAGGTTCTGTTTCTCGATGACGATGAAATGATAGCTAATGTCTGGAGCGAGACTCTGCGTGAATATGGTTATCAGGTCAGCACCATGACGAGCAGCACAGAAACCTTGAAATTATTCACCGCCAACCCCGATTATTTTGATCTGCTGATTACCGATCAGACTATGCCTGGGCTGCAGGGTAAGGATCTGATTTACGAACTCCTGAAAATCAGACCTGATCTGGCAACTATTCTCTGTACCGGTTACAGTCGTAAAATTAACAAAGCTGAAGCCGAACAACAGGGGATCAGTGCCTTCTGCATGAAGCCACTGGCTCTGCCTGAACTGCTCCAGACAGTAAGACGGGTTCTGGATGAAGGAAGGAAAAATACAAAATAGGTCATATTTGTCCTTGCAAGGTTGTTTAATAAGGATGTTTAAGTTATAGTTCGACCGTTTAGAGGTCGAGAGCGCAGCTATATACTTGATATGTCAAGTTTTATAATTTATCCCTGAAGCAGATAATAA
>JAOZOH010000173.1 GCA_029933365.1 Desulfuromusa sp.
ATGAACATCAGACCATTGCAAGATCGTATTATTGTCGAGCGTGTTGAAGAGGAAAGTAAAACCGCAGGTGGCATTATTATTCCTGATACCGTTTCCAAGGAAAAACCCCAAGAGGGCAAAATTATTGCCGCAGGTAAAGGTAAAGTGACACCGGAGGGTAAGGTTCTGCCGTTGGATGTTAAAGAGGGCGACCGGGTCCTGTTCGGTAAATATGCTGGCAGTGAAGTCAAGATTGATGGCATCGACTATCTAATTATGCGTGAGGATGACATCCTCGGCGTAGTGGAATAACGCAGGTTCCACTTTTGCGCACCGGCGGCGTTTCTGTGCTGCTCGTGCCTTGTCGGAACGCAAAATCGAAACTGCTGATACTCGGTACTTAAATGGTAGAGAAAAACTCAGAAAATTAATAGTTTCACAAAAACAAATATGATGGCTAAGCAAAAATTTCGTTCTACAAGGCGTAGTGGTTTTTCAAAGGCGAAGGCATACATTGTATGTCGAGGTTTTGAAAAAACGCTGCAACGCCGTAGGCGGACTTTTTGCGACGCCAGCATAAATTAACGGAGGATATACGTACTATGGCAAAAGAAATTTTATTTTCCCAAGATGCACGCACTAAGATTCTTGCTGGTGTGAATACCCTGGCTGACGCAGTCAAAGTGACTCTGGGTCCTAAAGGTCGTAACGTTGTTATCGACAAATCTTTTGGTGCTCCATTGATCACTAAAGACGGTGTGACTGTTGCCAAAGAGATTGAACTGGATGACAAGTTTGAAAACATGGGTGCTCAACTGGTCAAAGAAGTCGCCTCTAAAACTTCTGATATTGCTGGTGACGGAACCACTACTGCAACGGTTCTGGCTCAGGCTATTTACCAGGAGGGGATCAAGCTGGTAACTGCTGGTCACAACCCGATGGAAATTAAACGTGGGATTGATAAGGCTGTTGTAGTTGCTGTTGAGTCTCTTCAGAGCCTTTCCAAACCGGTTCAGGATCATAAAGAGATTGCTCAGGTTGGGACGATTTCAGCCAATAGCGATGAGACCATTGGAACAATCATTGCTGAAGCGATGGAAAAAGTTGGCAAAGAGGGTGTTATCACCGTTGAAGAAGCTAAGTCGATGGATACTTCCCTTGAAACTGTTGAAGGGATGCAGTTTGATCGTGGCTATCTCTCCCCATACTTTGTTTCCGATGCCGAGCGTATGGAAGCTGCGATGGATGATCCTTTGATCCTGATCTATGACAAGAAAATCAGTACCATGAAAGATCTGCTGCCGGTTCTTGAGCCGGTCGCCAAGCAAGGTCGTCCACTGATGATCATCGCTGAGGATATTGATGGCGAAGCTCTGGCCACTCTGGTTGTTAACAAGCTGCGTGGAACCATCAACGTTTGTGCTGTTAAAGCTCCTGGTTTTGGTGATCGCCGTAAAGCGATGCTCGAAGATATTGCAACTCTGACCGGTGGTCAGTTGATCTCTGAAGAGGTTGGTTTTAAATTGGAGAATGCAACTCTCGATATGCTGGGAACTGCTAAACGGGTTGTGGTCGATAAAGAGAACACCACAATTATTGATGGTGCCGGTGAAGAAGCTGCTATCGAAGGTCGGGTTAAAGCTATCCGTGCCCAGATTGATGAAACCAGCAGTGATTATGATCGCGAAAAACTGCAAGAGCGTCTGGCCAAACTGGTCGGTGGCGTTGCTGTGGTTAAGGTTGGTGCTGCAACTGAGACCGAGATGAAAGAGAAAAAAGCTCGCGTTGAAGATGCTCTGCATGCAACTCGTGCTGCGGTTGAAGAAGGTATCGTTCCTGGGGGCGGTGTTGCTCTGATTCGTTGTCTGCCTGCTTTGGCCAAACTTAAAGTTGAAGGCGAGCAAAAGCAAGGGGTGCAATTGGTTATTCGTGCTCTGGAAGCCCCACTGCGTCAGATTGTTATTAACGCTGGTGTTGAAGGTGCGATTGTTGCTGATAAGGTTGGCAACGGTAAGGGGGCTTTCGGTTTCAATGCAACAACCGACGAGTACTGCGATCTGATCGAAGCTGGAATTATTGACCCAACTAAAGTGACTCGTAGCGCACTGCAAAATGCTGCATCGGTTGCTGGTCTGATGTTGACTACTGAAGCAATGATTGCTGATAAGCCATCTGAAGATGCTGGTGCCGGTATGCCTCCTATGCCTGGTGGCATGGGCGGAATGGGTGGCATGGGCGGAATGATGTAGTTTCTGTCTCACTTGGTTAAAATAAAAAGCCCCCGCTGGATTTTTTCTGGTGGGGGCTTTTTTGTTTTTAAACGGAGGGAAAATCAAAACAGTTAAAACCAAAAGATAGCCACCAAGACACCAAGTCACGAAGAAGGTCAAAACCGCTTTTTGTTTTTAAACCCAAAAAAGATTTTAAGATTTCCTTGGTGTCTTAGTGTCTTGGTGGCTATCTTTTGGTTGTTTGTAGGTTATTATCGTAAAAGTAACTGTTGTGATATTTCCCGCGGCAACGGTTTAACCCGCCGGACAAATTCTCTGTCAGCGGTGCTGCATAGTACATCCACTTCGGCCTCATTCTTCCCTTTTCCGTAGGATGCAACAATTGCCGCTGCTGTCTCCAGTTCCTCATGCTCAGCGTTTCCGCAGAACAAACCGAGAGGGCCGCTGAAATTTTGACACCGGAGTTTCATCTGCTCTGGGCTGCTCTGTTGCTGTAATGCTTCGTTGTCAGTACGATGGCGCCCCAGAATCAGTTTTGCTGTTTCCGAAAGACGAAATTGTCGTCCTACTTTTAGTAATTCAACATCTGCAACAGTTGCATTTGGATCGTGATTGAACAGGTCACGCAACTGGTTGGAAAATCCTTCTTCAGTCAACAGACAACCACCCCCGGATCCTGGATAGTCATCGAGGCCCCATTCCTTAGCTAACGCCTGTTGGGGTTTGCGTGAACGTCCCTGAATGTCGAGCAATTGTTCACGTTCAACCAGACCCGATTTTTCCATCGGGGTGATCGGCAGCAGTTTTGCGCTTAACGGGCGTAAGACTCTATCGGGGAACCCGGACAGATTGGCCACTGATCTTAGCGCATTAGCATTTTGACTCATGGGTCGCTGGCCGAGAACTTCTCCAGAAAAGAGAAAATCAAAACCCTCTTCGACCATTTTTTCTCCTGCCAGTTGAAACATTAAAGCATGACAGTCGATGCATGGGTTCAAGTTACGACCATAGCCGTATTTGGGTGTTTTCACCATTTTAAGGTGGACATCCCCAATGTTCTCAATAATCAGCCGATGGCCAATGGTCTTGGCGGCCACTTTCGCTTTATCAGCATTAAAAAATGGAGTAACAAAGGCTATTCCGGTTACTTCAATCCCCTGACGCATCAGCGCCATGGCAGCCAGGCTGCTGTCGAGACCTCCAGAAATCAGTCCGAGTGCTTTGCTCATCTATTTCCCCTTGCATCTGGGAGTCTGTTGAGTGACTCCGCAGTTGAGTTAGTAAGAATCAAATTTGATGGCGTCGCAAAAAGTCCACCCCACGGTGTTGCAGCGGTTTTTCAAGACCTTGACATACCCTATGTATGCCTTCGTCCTTGAAAAACCACTACGCCTTGTGGGATGAAATTTTTGCTTAGCCATCTGATTAATTTTGCGAGTCCATCAAATTTAATTCTGTTTCTCAGTTATTATGACAGCTTGACAGTCTTGGTGGCAACTGTCATTATAAGAAAAAATTAATTTATTGGCTCAACCAAGGTGACAGAATGGCAAAAATTGACGCACTTTTCAAGATGATGCAGCAACAGGGAGCCAGTGATCTCCATATTTCCACTGGTACACCGCCAATTTTACGTTTGCATGGTGAAATGGTCAGGGTGAAATCACCCAATTTGACCCATGACCAGGCTCAGGCATTGCTGTTTGAAATTCTGGACGACGAGCAGGTTGAACAGTTTGAAGAGACTCGTGATCTTGATTTTGCCTATTCCCTCCCTGGCTTGGCACGATTTCGCGGTAATATCCTTGATACCCATCGTGGGATTGCTGGGGTGTTTCGACTGATTCCCAGTGAGATTTTGACGGCAGAGCAACTGAATTTACCCGAAGGGGTGCTTAAAATGACCCGCTTTAATAAGGGGCTGGTGCTGGTGACCGGACCGACGGGCAGTGGTAAATCGACAACATTGGCAGCGATGATCGATCTGATCAATAGTACCCGTAAAGAACATATTCTGACTCTGGAAGATCCCCTCGAATTTATCCATGAAAACAAGTTGTCATTATTGAATCAACGGCAGATTGGCACCCATAGTGAATCATTTGCCAGTGCTTTGAAGGCGGCGTTGCGGGAAGATCCCGATATTATTATGGTTGGGGAAATGCGCGATCTGGAAACAATCCAGCTGGCGATGTCGGCAGCAGAAACCGGGCATCTGGTGTTCGGTACTCTGCATACCAATTCAGCGCCGAAAACCATCGACCGGATTATTGATGTTTTCCCCAGGGATGCGCAGGAGCAGGTTCGGAGCATGCTGAGTGAAAGCCTTAAGGGTGTGGTTTGCCAGCAATTGCTGCGGACAGCAGACGGTAAAGGGCGGGTTGCAGCACTGGAGATCATGCTTGGCAATGCTGCGATTGGCAATCTGATTCGTGAAGGAAAAACCTTTCAAATTCCATCAATTATCCAGACTGCAAAAGGGGAGGGGATGCAGTTAATGGATACTCACCTGATGGAATTGCTGAATGGAGAAAAAGTGACAGCTGAGGAAGCACATCGTTGTGCTGTGGATAAGCGTACATTTGAAGCTAAACTGCCACAGGTGGAATAGTTAATAGCGATGATAAAGGAATAAGAATAGGACTTACCATCAAGCAACTTTTGTATTTGAGCATGTCACGGGGTAATCAGGCGTCCTTTTTTTTGTTGCCATTTTCTTCGGAAATCTCTTCAACCTGACCTTCTTCAATATCTTCATCAGCTTCATTGACCCCTTTTTTGAAATTTCGCAACCCTTTGCCCAGAGCTCCGCCGACCTGAGGTAGTTTTCCCGCACCGAAGATGATCATCACCAACACCAGAATGATCAATAATTCCTGCGTTCCCAATCCAAACATAGTGATTCTCCCAATATTAAAAGTGTATCCTGTAAAGTCAGTAAGAAACGAAAATCATACACCGGATAATAGCAAAAAACAATGATAGTTACATCA
>JAOZOH010000354.1 GCA_029933365.1 Desulfuromusa sp.
GGGTTTACTTTTTGCCAAGATGAGATTTTTTTAAAAATATATGATTAACTTCTTGATATGAGACTTTTTAAATGATATACAGAAGCGTTGATTTTATCTTTTAGAAGGAGCTCTACATGCTTGGTCCCCAGTCATCTCTGGTTATGTACGATGAGGAGTACCAGCGGATTCTTTTGTTGCTGGAAAGATTGCTGCGCGAATCGAATTCAAAGGTTATTTTTCTGGTTGATAAAAATGGCCAACTGATCGCGGCAACGGGAGAGACTGCAAATCTCGATACGACCAGTCTTGCATCGCTAACTGCAGGCAATATTGCGGCCACAGGTGGCCTGGCTAAACTTATCGGGGAAAAAGAATTTTCAATTCTGTTTCATGAGGGCGAAAAAGATAATATCCATATCTCAATTATTGGTGGACGAGTCATCCTGGTGGTAATTTTTGATCAACGTAGTTCCCTTGGTTTAGTGCGCTTGCGAGTGAAAAAAGCCAGCAACGAACTTGCCATTGTCTTTGAAGACTTGGTAAGCAGGACGGAGAAGGAGGCAATTTCAAGTAGCACTCCCAGCCCGTTTGCCGAGATTACCGACGACGATATTGACAATCTTTTCAACTGATTTGGGGTTTAGCAGATGTCTTTTATAAATTACGCTTCACGCGAGATTAATTGTAAAATTGTCTATTATGGTCCGGGGCTCTGTGGGAAAACCACTAATCTTCAGTTCATCTATCAGAAGACCGCAGAAGAATCAAAAGGGAAGATGATTTCCTTGGCGACAGAGACTGAGCGAACCTTGTTTTTTGATTTTTTGCCTTTGGCTCTGGGGGAAATTCGCGGATTTAAAACCCGCTTTCATCTCTATACTGTCCCTGGCCAGGTTTTCTATGATGCTTCCAGAAAATTGATTCTTAAGGGAGTTGACGGGGTTGTTTTTGTCGCCGATTCGCAGGAAGAGCGATTTGACGCCAACATTGAAAGTCTGGAAAACCTCAAAGATAATCTTGAGGAACAGGGATTCGATCTCGAAAAAATACCTTTTGTCATTCAATATAATAAGCGGGATCTGCCTAATGTCAGCTCGGTAGAAGAGCTGAGTAACCTCCTGAATCCTCGCAAGGTTCCAGAGCTGGAAGGCTGCGCCATGACAGGTGAAGGTGTCTTTGAAACCCTCAAGGCTGTTGCCAAGCTAGTGCTCAATGATCTCAAGAAAGGTGGTTCATAGAATCGCCCAGAAAATGCTTGACAGCGCAGGGGCAATTTTCTATATTTCCTCTCCGCAACACACTATTCCCTTTTAGCTCAGTTGGTAGAGCATCTGACTGTTAAT
>JAOZOH010000355.1 GCA_029933365.1 Desulfuromusa sp.
CCTTGGCTGTCCGAAAAATCTGGTTGATTCAGAGGTGATGCTGGGCCATTTGCCGCTGGACCGTTATGAAATCATCCTTGATGAAAGTGAGGCTGATATCATTGTTGTTAACACCTGTGCTTTTATTAACGATGCCAAAGAGGAATCAATCGATACGATTCTGGAAGTGAGTGATTATAAAGAAGAGGGGAATTGTAAACTGTTGGTTGTTGCCGGTTGTTTGCCACAACGCTATCAGGATGTTTTAAAGGAACAATTGCCGGAAGTTGATCTGTTTCTCGGTACAGCGGAAGGTCCACGCATTGTCGAGTTAATCGAACAACAGTTACAGAGTCAGACTCCTGCTCAGGAAATTGGCGTTCCCGATTATCTTTATGATCACGAAACACCGCGGGTCAATTCATCACCGACCTACAGCAGTTATGTCAAAATCGCCGAGGGCTGTTCCAACCATTGCTCCTACTGTGTTATTCCACAATTACGCGGAAAATTGCGTTCGCGCAGCATTACTTCGGTGGTGCAAGAAGCCCGCAATCTGGTCGATCAGGGGGTGACAGAAATTGTCCTGATTGCTCAGGATATTACCGATTATGGTGCAGATCGCACTGATGGCGCAACGCTGGAAAAATTGTTAAAAGAGCTGGTCAAGGTTGATAATGTTGTCTGGATTCGCCTTCTCTATGCTTATCCAGATGGAGTTTCTGACGAGTTAATTGAGTTGATCGCAACGGAAGAGAAGATATGTAATTATTTGGATTTGCCACTGCAACATATTGATGATCAAATGCTGACGCAAATGAATCGACACCTTGATGAGCAGCAAACCCGCGATTTGGTGCAACGGTTGCGTGACAGAATTCCTGATTTGACCCTGCGAACTTCTTTTATCGTTGGCTTTCCCGGTGAGACTCATGAGCAGTTTGATAAGCTCCTCAAGTTTGTCGAAGCTGGTCTTTTTGAGCGAGTTGGAGTGTTCCGCTACTCCCGTGAAGAGGGAACTGTCGCAGCAAAATTACCGGGACAGATTCCAGCACGAACCAAGACAAGTCGTTTAAATAAACTGATGAAGGCTCAAGCTCGGGTCTCTTTCAACAAAAATCGTGCTTTGGTTGGCCGGATCGAACAGGTTCTGGTTGAAGGTTATAGCGAAGAAACCGATTTATTGCTGAAGGGTCGTAGTGCCAGGCAGGCTCCCGATATTGATGGCCAGTACTTGATTTCCTCCGGGGTTGCCGATGTCGGTGAATATGTAAAGCTGCAGATCACTGATTCCTCCGAGTATGATCTGATCGGTGAGATTGTAGAGAATTAATT
>JAOZOH010000356.1 GCA_029933365.1 Desulfuromusa sp.
CCCGCTCACCGAGAAGTCCGGTGGGGCGGACAATCAGGATCAGGATCAAAAGGATAAAAGTAAAAGCATCGGCCCAGGTACTGGAAACATATCCAGCGATAAATGCCTGAAACAATCCGAGCAGCATACCGCCAAGCATCGCACCGGGAATGTTGCCGATTCCACCGAGGATTGCAGCGATGAAAGCGTAGAGACCATATTGCCAACCCATATTGAAGGTGATGCCACGATAGTAGAGGCCGATAAATAGACCGCCGACCGCACCCAGAGAGGAACCGATAATGAAGATCAGGGCGATAACCTTGTTGACGTTGATCCCCATCAGGCGGGCAGCATCCTGATCAATGGCGCTGGCCCGAATGGCAGCACCCATCCGGGTCTTCTCAACAAACAGGTAGAGGGCAATCATCAGAATGAGCGACAGGGCTAATATGATGACCTGAATCAGGCTGAGGACAACCCCGTTAATATCCCAGTAGACCTGCGGTATCAATTCGGGGAAAATCCGCATCCGTGGCCCCCAGATCAGCATAATCCCGTTCTGGATCATCAGGCTGGCACCGAGAGCTGAAACGACAGCTGATAGTCGTGGTGCTTCTCGAAGTGGTCGGTAGGCAAGTCTCTCAAGGATGATTCCAACACAAGCCATGACCGCTGCAGCTAGAATGAAAATTGCAATCACGGCAAACAGTGAAGTTGCCTGTCCCATCACCTGGGTATAGATGGTCAGGCCGACGAATGCTGAGGCTGCCACCATGTCACCATGGGCGAAGTTGATCAACTTCATCACCCCGTAAACCATCGTGTAGCCAAGAGCAACCAAGGCAAAGATACTACCGATGGTCAGGCCATTTGCCAATTGTTGCAGAAAAATATCCATGAAAACTTGCTCCCATTTAATTTGGATCAGTCCGCTAATCTGCCGTTCACAGGTCAAAGAAAGTGTTTAGTTTCTTTCCATCACCTCTGAAGGGTAGACAAAGGGGGCGAAAATACACCGTAGGCATTTTCCCGCCCCCTGTTGGTTCTACTGTTTTGAATCAAATATTATTGAGCGTAAACAACCTTGTAGCTGTTGTCGCCCTGAATCTCAAAGGTCATGTAGCTGCTGCCAATCCGGTTGCCATCTTTGGCAAACTGTAATGGACCAGTAATGCCTGGGAGTGGCTTGTCCATGCTCATCAGATAATCAGCTACTTTTTTGTTATCAAAGCTTTGTGTCTGCTCCATGGCGTAGACAATGGCGCGCATTCCGTCAGCATTCATCAAGGTCCAGATGGATGGTGGAAGCATACCGTAGGTTGTTT
>JAOZOH010000174.1 GCA_029933365.1 Desulfuromusa sp.
AAATTTCTAAAAAATCAGGGTAGAATCGAAATTACAGAAAAGAAGTTACACTACCTTTTTAAAAATAGAAGTGCCAAATTCAGCTCACATCAAACCAAATAATTTGGGAATGTAGAGAGACAGAACTGGAAATAAAATGACAACTAACAGGGCAATCAACATGGCAAGAACCAGAGGAATAACTGCTCTGAATGTTTCCTCCAGACGTATATCAGCCAACTGTGTTGTCACGTAAAGGTTAACGGCAACCGGTGGGGTAAACTGCCCGATAGCCAAATTAAGAGTCATCACAATCCCAA
Source organism: Desulfuromusa sp. (assembly GCA_029933365.1). The sequence goes on from JAOZOH010000174.1 coordinate 300, forward strand.
ACCATACCGGATCCCATCCAAAATGGTGCATAATCGGGATAAAGATCGGTAAAAAAATATAAAAAACACTGATGGCGTCCATTAACATGCCCGCTATAAAAATAAGCAAGTTGATCAACAGTAAGACAATCCAACTATTGTCACTAGCACCCATCAGAGAATTGGCCAGTGCATCCAGAACCCCGATGGTCGATCCCGCCCAGGAAAAAAGCCCGGCACAGGCAACAATAAGCATAACAATTGCGGTGGTCTGATTTGCATCAACCAATATCTGATAAAGATCCTTAAACCCTAAGCTTCGGTAAACAATCAAACCCAAAAACAAACTATAGAAAACCGCAACGACGGCAGCTTCTGTTGGAGTAAATATTCCACCATACAAACCACCAAGAATAATCACCGGGGCCAGCAAACCCCAAAAAGCTTCTCTAAAAGATTTACCAAGCGATTCCTGCTCAGTTGCGTCGGTGACGACATTGGAGCCATAACCTTTTTTTCTCGCCACCCAGACCGCAGGTATCAACAACGATACCCCAGCTAATAAACCGGGAATCGCTCCGGCGGCAAAAAGAGCCGGAATAGAGGTATTGGTAATTGCTCCATAGACAATAAGGGCAATACTTGGTGGGACAATAATTGCGGTTGATCCTGCGGCAGCAATCAACGCAGCACTATAGCCCTTTCCATAGCCTTGAGCATACATAGCAGGGATAAGAATGGCTCCGATAGCTGCTGCGTCAGCTGGTCCTGACCCAGAGACTCCGCCAAAAAAAACACAGACAGAAATTGCAACAATAGCCAAACCACCACGGCGGCGACCGACCAGTAAATTGGCAAAACCAATAACCCTCTGTGAGATCCCACAACGTTCCAGAATGAAACCAGCCAGGATAAACAGCGGGATGGCTAATAGCGGAAACTTGGCAATCCCGGCAAAAAAATTGGGGGCAATAACCGGAGTACCTAACTCTCCAATCCAGATCACCAGAAAGGATGGAATCGCAATAGCGACCGCAATCGGTGTTCCCAATAGCAATAAAAGGAAGAATCCCAGAAACAGCAGCAACCCAAGACTCATGGAGTTTTCCTCCACAAGGAGAGATAACTGGATTGGGCAATACGAATCAAAATAAGAAGACAACCGGTGGGAATACAGACGGTGTAAATCCATTGGGGAAAGTTTAACGACTCAGAGGTAATTTCAAGAAAGCGCTCATCAAGTAATTGATAGTAGCCTAGAACGCCTAAAGTGGAAAACAGGCCAAATGCCAGGATTGAGATAAATTGATCCACAATTTTTTGCAGCAGTGGTGAGAACTTGTCATAAACAAACAACATCCGCAAATGACAACCTTTACGGAAGGCTGCCGAAGTCCCAAGCATCGTCAACCAGACTAACGAATTCACCTCTATTTCCTCTGTAAAAGCCAAGGGGTAGTGAAACAGATAGCGGGTGACGACATTGGCAAAAGCCAGACAGGCCATAGCAGATAATAAAGCAGCGCCGAGCACTTCTTCAAAGTGCTCGGCGACCCATTGAACCCTATTCAAGTGATACTCCTGATGTTTAGCTTAACGAGAAGCAGCAACCGCTTTTTTAGCTTTTTTCACCAGATCAGTACCGACAACTGGAACCCATTTTTCATAAACAGCAGTGGTTTTTGCCTTGAACTGATCACGGGTTGCAGAATCCAACACTGTCACTTCCATGCCATGACTTCGCAACAGATCAAGAGCACTCAAATCAGGGGCAATCAAACCTTTACGCACGATGATACGTTGCTCATCTGCAGCTTCCACAGCAGCCTGCTCAATAATCGCCTGATCTGCTGCTGAAAAACTTGCCATAACCTTATTATTAACTGTCAACATTAAAGGATCGATCACATAACGCCAGATTGTTGCAAACTGGTGAAATTGCCAAATTTTAACTGGAATTTCAATCGCCACAACTGGATTTTCCTGACCATCAACAACACCCTGCTGAAATGCGACTTGCGCATCTCCCCAGTTCATATTGACCGGATTAGCTCCCAGAGCTTTCATGGTTTCAATAAAAACTGGTGTTCCGACAACACGAACTTTCAACCCTTCCATATCTGCTGGTTTAGAAATCGCATGTTTGGAATTGGTAATTTCCCTAAAACCATTTTCCCCCCAAGCAAGGAGAGTAACTCCTTTTTTGTTCAGCATATCCGCAATTTCAGTTCCAACTTCACCCTGAGTTACAGCATCCAACGCTTTGTAATCAGGAAAGAAAAATGGCAGATTGAAAAGGTTGAGGGGTTTAATTGTTGTCGACCAGTTGATGGTGGATGCAAAACAAAAATCAGCGACCCCCTGACGATGAATCAGAAATTCATTGGTCTGCTTGCCAGCCATCAGTGAAGACGATGTATAAACTTTGATATTAATTCGCCCATCGGTCCGCTCACGAACCAGATCGGCAAACTTTGTTGCCCCAGCCCCCCACGGGAGTTTGGGACCGACAACGACACTCATTTTGTATTCTTTTTTATATTCGCCGGCGGTTGCCGTAAAAGAACACATAAAAGAAAACCCCAGAAGAACCAGAATAGCCAGGCTACGCTTCAACATAAATCCTCCTCTAGAAACATAATAAAATAAAGATAAGACCAAGAATCCGACTATAATAGAGAGGCTAAGGGAAAGGGTCAACTTATTTGATTTAATCCAAGAAGGTCTAAGCAATGAAATTAAAAAACCTTTTCCGATTATTAATGCCCAAGCAAATGGACTATTCCGCAGCAAGCTACAAAGAATTGAACAAATCAATAAATATTAAAAAACTTGACTATTATTGATTCATGCTTATTGTATTAAATTAATAATATTGTTCTACTTCTACCAACACATGGTATTTGTCAATTGGATCGACAACCATTAGGAACTTTCATGTCATTTTTTCACAGTATCTATACAAGTCTGGAAAAAAGTTTTTTCAAAACACTGACACGTAAATTGATCAGCAATATTGTCTTTATCTTTTTGTTACAATTGCTGTTATTTGCCAGTATTTACTTCAATATCAGTGCCCTACGCGATATCCTTGCTTCAGGAGCTAATCCCCAAATTGATCTCCTCAACGGCGTTGCGGATCGGGCTGTCTGGCAAGCAACCGCACTAATCATACTATCTTTCATTGCGATAACTGGATCACTGATATTTCTTCATTTTTTGGTCGTTCGACCGGTTCACAATCTAAATAGCCAGTTACAAATGATGAATAGTGGAGAGATTAACCTTTCTAACCGACTGCAAACAACATCCCACGATGAATTCCGAGATTTGGCAGATAGCTATAATCATTTCCTCGACCAACTTAGAGAAACAGTTCACAGTCTCCGTAAAATGGGAATCGATGTGGCAGTTGGCTCCACAAAAGTTGTCAATCAGGTAAAGGAAGCCTCTGAAAAAGCAATCAATCAGGGAGAACTTTCAACGATTGTTTTCGGTAACAGCCATGAAGCAACCCAAACCCTTGGACATATTTCCGACAATGCCCAGCATATTGCAGCATCGAATTCAGAAAGCCTCAATTCTGCCCGGGAATCTCTGCATGAGTTGCAATCAGTCAACCAGAACATGGAAGAGATGCTGGAACAGATTCAACAACACGATCATACCATCAAAATTATGGGTGATAAATCTCGGGATATTCGCAAAATCATTACAACTATTCAGGGAATCTCATTTCAGACTGGACTGTTATCACTCAATGCTGCCGTTGAAGCCGCCCGCGCAGGGGAAGCTGGAAAGGGCTTTTCTGTGGTTGCAAGTGAAGTAAAAAAATTATCTGAGGAAGCGAACAAGGCCAGTGAACAGATTGCCGACCAAATTACGGATATGCTCAGCAGCATTGATCATGCTCTCGCAGAAGCAAACAAAATCAATCAGGCGGCTGAACACACGATGAATGTTTCACAAGTTGCTTGTGATAATTACGGCGGGCTGATCAAAGAATTTGACGACAATCATGGTTTACTCACTCAGATTACCGCCTCGGTGGAAGAAATTTCTGCAACAAACATGCAAACCCATGGGCAGGTCTCCAATATTCGTGATCTAAGCACCATTGTTGGAGAACGCACCTCTTCCTCGGAACAGATCGCCGTCAATCTACAAACTACCAGTGAATCGTTACAACAATTGGTCGCAAAATTTGTTACTGGAGAAGGAGTCTTTGAACATATCCTTCATTTGGGTCAGAACTTCCGCGATGAAGCAATTGAATATATTGGGAAATTGGCCAGCCAGGGGTTGAATGTTTTTGACACCAATTATCAGGAGATTCCCGGCACCCAACCAACAAAGTACTCGACCAGTTATGATCAACTGTTTGCCCAACATTTACAGCCCATCTACGATCAAACCCTCAGCCAAATCCCATCAGGGATCTTTGCGATCTGCGTTGATGTCAACGGTTACGGGCCAACCCACAACAGTGTTTTTTCTAAACCACTCACGGGGAATCCTGAGCAGGATGTCGCGGGGAGCCGTGACAAACGGATGTTCAATGATCCAACCGGTTATCGCAGCGCACAAAATACAGAAAAGTTTTTATTGCAAACCTATATGCGTGATACCGGTGAGATTCTCAGTGATCTTTCCCTGCCAATACATGTAAATGGGCGACACTGGGGAGCCGTCCGACTGGGATTCAATCCACAGATATTGCTAGACTAGCCTTAAAATAAAAGGCCGCTTGATAACCCAAGCGGCCTTTTATTTTAAGATTTATTCCCACTCAATAGTTACGTTAGATTTTTTCATAGTAATTACCTATAGTTATAAATGTATT
>JAOZOH010000175.1 GCA_029933365.1 Desulfuromusa sp.
GAGTATCAACAGCTGCAACTCCTATGTGCATATGCACAAAACAAGATTAATACCATTGGAAAGGATTGTCAAGGGTGAATGTGCATATGCACAAAATAAATATTGACACTTTGATTTTTTTACCATTTAATGTGCGAATAAGAGTATAAACTAACGTGAGAAAGGAGGTTTAATGTTCTGATATCTTTATAGAAAGTAAATTTGTAATTCGATAACAATTTTGGACTCATCAACATTTTGAACATGAGGAGGAGAGATGAAAAAGAGAGCTTTAAGTATCCTGATAGCACTGGCATTTGTTTTGGTATCCTTTGTCGGGGTTCATGCTGCCTCAACGGTCAAGATTGGTTTTACCTACATCATGTCGGGACCATTCTCTGCATATGGGCAATTTGCCAAGCAAGGTGCAGAAATGGCAATTGAGGAAATAAATGCTGCGGGAGGTATTAACGGTGAACAGGTTGAGGGGTTCTTTGAAGACTCTACTGGAAAGGCTGATGTCGCCTTGCGAGCAATCAGAAAACATGTTTATCAGAATGGGGTCGATATACTCATTGGTCTCGATTCAAGTGGCGTGGCAAAGACTGTTGTTCCTTCCATCGAGCAGATGAAAACTCCGTTGATTATTACCCACGCAGCAACTCCAGATGTTACCGGGAATGTCTGTAATAAATACACTTTCCGGATTTCCTTGAATCTGGCTCAGAATGTCAAGGCTGCCAGCTTGTTGGCCAATGAGACAGGAGCAAAAAAATGGACGACTGTTGGTCCCGATTATGCATTTGGCCATCAATCCTGGGAATATTTTGAAAAATATCTGAAACAACTTAATCCAGAGGCAACCTTCTTGCCGAAAGATCAAATTGTTTTCTCTCCATTTAAAACGACAGACTTCAGTTCTTATATTACTAAAGTAATGAATAGCAAACCAGATGGTGTATTTATCTCTCTGTGGGGGGGGAACTTGATAGATTTTGTCCGTCAAGCCAGTAGTATGGGATTTTTTAAACAGAAGTATGAAGTTCTGTTTTCACTCGGTGCTGCAACAGAAGTCCTGACTGCACTGGGTGACAAGATGCCAGAGGGTTTATGGGTTGGGACGAGATACTGGTTCCTGGCAAATAATTCTGCTCTGAACAAAAAATTTGTTGCTGCTTATTTCAAAAAATATGGCGCATATCCCTCATATAATGCTCATGGGGCCTACAGTGCTGTCTATGCATATAAAGCCGCTGTAGAAAAGGCGGGTTCGACTGACAAGATGGCAGTTGTTAATGCTCTTGAGGGATTGACGATAGAGATCCCGACGGGAGTAATTACATTCCGTAAGGGTGATCATCAGGCTGTAACCGATGCTCATTGGGGGAAAACTGCCGCAGATCCTAATTATCCGCACCGGATCTTGAAACCAATCAAGATTTTCAAAGGTCAAGATGTGACGCCGGCAGTTTCTGAAACTGGATGTTCTTTAGGTGCTGCTATGTAGATCAGAAATTTCACAGCAGGGGGATCTCCTCTGCTGTGAAATAATGTTTTTTTGGGACTTATGTCCAGGCAAAAAGGATTTATATAAGCTGGAGTGACTATGGATTTTCTGTTGTTGAATATCCTGAATGGGTTGAGCTGGGGAATGCTACTGTTTCTGATTGCTGTCGGCTTAACGACAGTCTTCGGGGTTCTGGGTGTTTTGAACTTTGCTCATGGCTCTCTGTTTATGCTGGGGGCGTACCTGTGCATGCAGGTGATGCAATATTTTGACTCTTTTTGGCTCGGGTTGTTGTTCGGTCCCCTCTGTGCCGTGGTTATTGGCGTTTTGGTTGAGAAATATCTGCTGAAGCGGGTCTACAGCCGGGATGTCTCTTTTCAGTTGCTGTTGACCTTTGCCATTTTACTGATTCTTGATGATGGAGTCCGGATGATCTGGGGCTCTGGTTATCATGTTGTAGATCCTCCAGATCTTCTTGCTGGTGTTATGACGATTGCCGGGCAGGATTATCCTGTCTATCGACTTTTTCTTATTGTTATTGGGCCGGTTATCGGTGGATTCCTTTGGTCTTTTTTTCATTTTACCAAATGGGGCAAGATTATCCGCGCTGCTTCTTTTGACAATATCATGGCTGAAGGAGTTGGAATTAACGTCCCATTAATCTACACACTGGTCTTTGCCCTGGGGACATGGTTGGCTGCACTGGGCGGTGCTTTGGCAGCACCTCAGCAGAGTCTGGTTCCCTCAATGGGGGAAAAGATTATTATTGAAAGTTTTATTGTCGTTGTCATTGGGGGGATGGGGAGTTTTCCAGGTGCTTTTGTCGGAGCGTTACTGCTTGGCCTGCTGGGATCTTTTGGGACGATGTTTGCGGGACAGCTACAGATGGCTATCCCCTACCTTTTACTTGCAGCGGTTCTCCTGATCAAACCGAATGGTTTGTTCAGGAAGGGGGTGTGATAATGTTGAGGCAAATAAATCATACCCTTCTTTGGACGGGGTTATTAGTGCTCTTGCTGTTTTTTTCACCAATGGTCATCCCCGTTTATTGGGTCATGCTTCTTTCTGAAATCCTGATTATGGGACTGATGGCGGTCAGTTTCAATCTGCTGCTTGGATATGCAGGGTTGCTATCTTTTGGGCAGGGGGCTTTTTTTGGTCTTGGCGCCTATACTGCAGTTCTAATGTTGCAATCAGGTTACGAAAACCTGTTTCTGATTTTTTTGGCCGGAATGCTGGTTGCCATGCTGGCAGCACTGGTTGTTGGTTTCTTTTCAGTTCGATTGGATGAAATCTTCTTTGCCATGATAACCCTTGCCTTCGGGATGATGTTTTTCTCTATTGCTCACAACTGGCGGGAAGTTACTGGTGGCAGTGATGGCCTCCCTGTTTTCAACCTGCCAGGTTTGAACTTATTTGGCTTACATCTAACTTTTTATTCTCCCATCAGTATGTATTATCTGATTTCTACTACCGTTCTTATTGCTCTGTTCCTCCTCTGGCTGATCGTTCATTCTCCTTTTGGTTTGATTCTCAAGGCCACGCGGGAAAACAAACAGCGGGTCACATTTGTCGGGGGAAATGTACGAAAACTACGCATTGTTGCCTTCACTATTTCTGGAGCTTTTACCGGGCTGGCCGGAGTTCTGTTTTGTCTATTCAATAATATGGCGACTCCTGAATTTATGCACTGGAGCTTCTCAACCAAGCCGATCATTATGTCTATCATTGGTGGTACTGGAAGTTTCTTTGGCCCCTTATTTGGAGCTGGAATTTTCTTTGTTCTGGAGCAGATTATTATCCGCTATACTGAGAATTGGCTGTTTTTTCTGGGAATTATTCTGGTGCCTGTCGTTCTTTTCTTCCCTTTGGGGGTTTTTGGAACGTTGCAAAATAGATTTTTCAAGCAGAGGTCAAAATGAGTACAGAAACTGTGCTGCAGATTAAAAATCTTGGACATTCTTATGGAAAATTCAAGGTTATTGAAGATATCTCCCTGGCTATCGGTAAAGGGGAGATGTCGGCGCTGATCGGTCCCAATGGCGCAGGGAAAACCACTTTTTATAATGCAATTTCAGGAAAGTTTCCTCCCAGCAGGGGCAAGATTTTTTTGAACGGGGAGGATATTACCGGGCTCCCTTCGTACCGTGTCGTTGACAAAGGGATGTGCCGATCTTTTCAGATTACCAATATTTTTAACGATCTTACCGTGATTGAGAATGTTTTCAGTCCACTGATTCTTCAGCAGAACAAACATTTTAAGCTTTATGGCAATATTTTTAATGATCAACAGATTAACGACAAAGCAATGCTGACTCTGGAACAGGTTGGCCTAACTGATCGAGCTGATCAGGTTGTTGCTAACCTCGCCTATGGTGACAAGCGACTGGTTGAAATGGCTATTGTCCTGGCACGGGAGCCAAGCGTTGTGTTACTGGATGAGCCGACAGCGGGAATGAACCCGGAAGAGACAGAAAACATGATCAATTTGATCAAAAAATTGGCAAAGAATTCGGGAACGACATTTTTTATTACTGAACACGATATGAAAGTCGTATTTTCTTTGGCAGAAAAGATTTATGTCCTCCACCAGGGTCATCTTCTCGCCTGTGGGAATCCAGAGGAAATTCGGGCCAATGAACAGGTGCAGGAAGCGTATCTGGGGAGAAAAGTTCATGCTTAAGGTTGATGATATCCATACTTACTACGACGATAGCTATATCCTCCAAGGGGTCACTCTGGAAGTGAATGCCGGGGAGATTGTCTGCCTTCTGGGGAGAAATGGTGCTGGAAAATCGACAACTCTGAAAAGTATCATGGGGTATAATCATCCCCGCAAAGGCAAAGTATATTTTCTGGACAAAAATATTTCCAGACAGTCTGTCTATAAAAATGTCCGGATGGGGTTGGGCTATGTTCCTGAAGACCGCAGGATTTTTTCTGAACTATCGGTTCAGGAAAACCTAGAGGTTTCCTTCAATAGTGCCGTGGAGACACAATGGACAATTGATGAACTGTTCAAAACTTTCCCTCTAATGGAAAAACTCAGACATCGTAAGGGGGGTGAGCTTAGCGGGGGAGAACAGCAGATGGCTGTTATTGCCCGGACCCTGGCTTGTCAACCGAAAATGGTCCTTCTTGATGAACCCTGCGAAGGTCTGGCACCAGTTATTGTTGAACAGTTGAGTGAAATTATCTGTCGTTTGAAAGAGCACTTTCCCATCCTGTTAGCAGAGCAGAATGCCCACTTTGCTCTCGAAGTTTCTGACCGGGGCTACGTTATTGATAAAGGGGTCATCCGCTTCTCCGGTACTAGAGAGGAGTTACAGCAGAATGATGAAATCAAGAAACGTTACCTGTCTGTTTGACCCCTGAATTAGTGGAATTCAAATCCTTGTGCTACCAACTTTTATCCATCCACTGATTCAGGCAGTAGATAATCCGAGAAATACAGACTATTCTATTAGTTCAGCCAACCGTTTCAACTCCGCAATTTCTTCAGGCCATAGTTCCGGGTTGGTGGTTTCGAGAACCATGGGAATGCCGTCAAAACGTTCATCCCCCATAATATATTTAAAACATCCCCAGCCGATTTCCCCGGCACCTAAGGGAGCGTGGCGGTCAACTCTG
>JAOZOH010000176.1 GCA_029933365.1 Desulfuromusa sp.
ACAGTGTGAGCAGCCAACTTTGTTTGGCTTGTAAAAAAATGGGTGAACTCCTGCCTGTGAGAATTTTATATTGAAGAAATAACCCAATAAACGTAGAATCCCCAAAGTTTATTTCGGAGGTAGTTAGTTCGCTGGTGCGGCTCACGGTCTTCAAAACCGATGCGGGGCGTATCCCGTCCCTGGTGAGTTCGATTCTCATCTACCTCCGCCAAAATTACAGTCAGTCTCATCCGAGGCTGACTGTTTTATTTTATCCAGATGACCATCAGCACCAACCATAAATAATCCCGCACACCAACCCACCGAAACTTTCTACATGGGCATATGACTATCCAGGTTGGGCATTTCAACATAAATTCCCTGACAATTATTTCCAGAATATCTCCGCATCCTACCAAATCACTGATATTTCCAACTTTCCTATTTTTATTAAAACTGTGGATTGCTTCTTGCAGAAGTTACGGGAATTTAGCTTCACCCTCACCAACAAACCATGATTTTTTATTGATTCAGCTGGCAAATAATTGTCTAGAAACTTGAACGAGAGAGATTCTATCTGGAGGCAACATGAAACAGTACGGCAAATCTTATCTAGGTATTTCCGCGGTTATTTTCTTCAGCATCTTTTTGTTTTTCAGCGGTAATGCACTTGCTGAATCAGGTTTGACAATTAAAGATTGTAGCAAATGTCATGAAGCCCAACCCCGCGAGATCGAAACTGCCGGAGCGGCTCACGAAAGTCAGATTAACTGCCTAGATTGTCACGCGGGACACCGCCCAATGAGTGCAAACAATATTCCTGCCTGCAGTCAATGTCATGAAGGAACCGAGCATTACTCTCTCGATAACTGTATGAGTTGCCATAATCCACACCAACCCCTGAACGTTGTTCTGGAGGGGGAACTTAAAGCTGAATGTCTCACCTGCCATACCGAACAGAACTCTCAGCTTGTTGAAAACCCAAGCATGCATAGCGAAGTGTCCTGTAACTTCTGCCATGCTGATAAACATGGGTCTATCCCGGCCTGTACTGAATGCCACGAACCACATTCTGCTGAAATGGTACAGACCGATTGTGCTGTTTGTCACGCCGCTCACCAACCCACGGTTCTGGAATACCCGGACACCACTCCGAACCTGCTATGTGCTTCGTGTCATGATACTGCTTACGGTCAGTTACTGGCGACCAGTACCAAACATAAAGCTGTGGGCTGCGTGGAATGTCATGCCAACAAACATAAAACGGTACCACAGTGCAGTGATTGTCATGGCACCCCGCATGCGGCAGGTATTCATGCCAAATTCCCAGAATGTGGAAGTTGCCATAATACTGCCCATGATCTGGACAATCTGAGCAGTAATTAGAATGATCTACTCCAGGCTGCTGGTTATCGTAGTTCTGCTTCTTTGTCCTTTTGGGACGGCATTTTCCGCCCCAAAAGGGCAGGTTGTACAACAGAACAATCTGCCACAACAGAATGCGTCACTGTATGCTACTGACCCGCTACCACTAACCTTGGAGCAATGCGGTCAATGCCATCCACAGCATTTTTCTGACCTTAAAATAACCGGGGGAAGGCACCAGTTTGACTGTCGGGAATGCCATGCAGTTTTTCACGCATACAACCCACTTAAAGATAACTACGCTGCCATCATGCCCCAATGTGGAACTTGCCATATTCTGGTACATGGAGAGAAATATGTGCAGTGCCAGTCGTGTCATCAGAACCCACATGCAGCACAAGAATCGCCACCTATCGGGCAAGTAGAGAATCGATGCTCCGATTGTCATAACCAGCAAGCAAGTCAATTAACAACCCTGTCCAGCCGGCATACAGAGCTTTCTTGCAGCAACTGCCACCACACTCAGCACGGCTATGTTCCATCATGCAAGGAATGTCATCAACCACACTTTCCAGCTCAAGCATTTACCAGTTGTGCAACTTGTCACGATGTTCACCAGCCGCTTGCTATCAGCCTGAACAACAACATCGAACTAGAAACCTGCGCAAGCTGTCACGATGAGGTTTTTGCAAAATGGCAGGGAACACCAAGTAAGCATGGTCAAGTCAACTGTTCCGAGTGTCACAATATGCATAAGAAAATTCCAGAATGTACCGATTGCCACGCAGTTCCAGCTTCGCACAGCAAGAAACTGCTGGAAAAATACCCTAGATGTCTGGACTGTCACTTGGATGTGCATGATTTACCGGTAAAGAAAAACTGATATAATTCATTATGATGGAGACGGCTTGAGTATTCATATCGGTAAATTAATTATTGCAGTTGTCCTGTTCAGTGCAGCCCCGTTCCCCCTTTGGGGATCCGATAGCAGCACTCATACTGAACTGCAAGCTGAAAGCTCTTTCTGCCGACTCTGCCATATCAAAGAGGTTAATGATATTGCTGAAGCGGGAATGGCACATCATTCTGCAATTTCCTGTAGCGACTGTCATATCGGGCATAAACCTAAAAGCTTTGAAAATATCCCTCGTTGCAGTCTGTGTCATTCTGGAACCCCACACTATGATCAATTGCAATGCCTGAACTGTCATCGTAATCCACATCGGCCACTTGAAATCAAACTGCCGAAAAAAGCCTACGCTGAATGTCTGACCTGTCATGAGATTCAAGGGGAAGAATTAATCAAGTTTCCCAGCTATCACAGCACTCTGGTCTGTACCGACTGCCATCATGAGCATGGTGAACTCCCAGAATGCCTTTCCTGTCATGAATCACATGATACGGCAATGGCCGAGGAGAGTTGTCATACCTGTCATGTTCCACATAAACCCCTTGACCTTGCCTATACCGGTGAGGTCCCAACTTCTTTCTGCTCCCCCTGCCATAGAGAGGCTGCGGGTCTTCTAGAGCAAAACCAAAGTAAGCATGCACAGCTAAGCTGCGCCAAATGTCATATGAATCAACATGGAACCATACCTGCCTGTGAGGACTGCCATGGCAAACCTCATGCCACCGGAATCCATAATAAGTTCCTCACCTGCGGGGAATGCCACGGAACAGCTCACAATCTGGATTAAGTCAGCTTTGCTTTAACTGCTAAACAAATAAGGGGGTAGCTAAACATTGAAAAATTTATTTATATCCTCACGGCTAAACCGTCTGACAATAACCATAGCCTATTTTGGTATAGGAGGAATTTGGGCCCTCTATTCAGACAAACTATTCGGTTTTTTTCAGCTTCAGACTTCCACAGCAACACATTCTATTGGTCTCCATTATTGGTGTTTTATTGTTCTCTCATCAAGCCTGCTCTACCTGTTGTTACACTACTGGAATTCAGCCAAGACAGAATCGCAGCAGTCATTGGGCAAGATGGCCCGCGCACTAAAAAGCTATACTGGCTGCACAAAAGCAATGATCAAGGCAGATAACGAGACAATGTTAATGCGCGAAATATGCCGGATCTGTGTTGAGGTGCGTGGACATCGCATGGCATGGGTCGCTTTTGCTGAAAACGATCCACAAAAAACACTCCGGGTAGAAACCCACTGGGGAGATGACGTCTGCTTTTTTGAAAGCTTCGAAACAACCTGGTCCAACACTGAAAACAGAGGAAGGCCCGCAGGAATAAGTATTCGGACCGGTGAGCCAGTAATTTTTCAGAATCTGCTGACCGATCCACGCTACAAACATTGTCAAGAAACGGCTAAAAAATGTAATTATGCCTCATGCATTTCTCTTCCATTACAAGATGATCAACATACTTTTGGCGCTCTGGTTATTTTTGATACAAAACCGAATGCTTTTGATAAGGAAGAGGCACTACTGCTGGAAGAGCTTGCTGGAGATTTATCTTATGGAATAAAAAATCTGAGATTGCAGGCTGAACGTAAACAAGAGACGGAAGAGCGCCTGATGCTTGCTGCGGTCACTGAACAGACCTCTGATGGAGTCATCACCTTTAATAAAAGCGGAACCATAGAATATCTCAATCCCAGTTTTATCAAACTGTGTGGAATTCCAGCTGATGAAGGAATTGGTATCAGCATTCATGATTTCGAGTGTTCTAAACGTAACCCTGAATTTTATCAGGCAGTTAAGGGAACTCTAGAGACAAACGCCATCAGAGTTGGGCGTTTCGTCAATAAAGACAGATCTGGAAGTGAACATGACATTGACGCGAGAATAGCGCCAGTTTTTGATAAGTCTGGTCAAATCGTCAGATATGTTGTCACGGTCAGAGATGTCAGCCAGGAGCTGCAGTTACAACGACAACTCCGTCAAGCACAAAAAATGGAAGCCCTGGCTGCGCTATCAAGGGGAATTGGACGTGATTTCAACAACATACTGGCAATTATCATGACCAATTCAGAGGTGGGGATCATCGCGGATAATGAAGGCAAGTCTGCACAAGATAGCCTGCTGATGATACATAAAGCTGCTTTACGCGGCAAAAAGGCTATCAAGCAATTTATGACCATCAATAGACAGGGTGAACAATCTAAGCAACCAGTGGAAATAGCAGAAGTGGTTAAAGCAAGTATGAACTTGTTCAGGACAACTCTACCCTCAACAATCCAACTAAAAACTGATGTCTCCCTAAATCTAGGCCAAATCGCAGGAGACCCGAAACAAATCCATCAAGTCATTATGAATCTCTGTACCAATGCCAGAGACGCGATGCAAGCGACAGGGGGAATTTTAGAAATAGGTCTCACAAGCATGGAGATTCCCATTGAGAGAAAACACCAATATCCAGATCTGATGCCTGGCAAACATGTCAAACTGACAATTACAGACACAGGTCATGGCATGAATCGAGAAGCATTGGAGCATATTTTTGAACCCTTCTACACGACAAAGGGTCAAGGGAACGGGCGTGGACTCGGGTTATCAATCGCTTATGGCATTATAAAAAACCACGGTGGAGCCATTGATGCAAACAGCGTTGTGGGGGTGGGCAGCACTTTTGTTATCTTACTTCCACTGATGGAAACGACAAATGATCAAGGTGAAAAATCTGCTAAAATGGAAGGTCATCTCGAAAGTTACCCCGTACCAGTTTAAGCTTCATGAAAACAAGATATAGAAATGAAAAGGCATCTCGTTTGAGGTGCCTTTTCACTGATGAA
>JAOZOH010000357.1 GCA_029933365.1 Desulfuromusa sp.
AGAGGTGGTTCCCAAAATTCGGACAGTGCACTAAGGTGGAAAGTCCCACACTGACGAAGGAGAATCACCCATGAGTAAAACCAAGCGGACACGGTATTCAGCAGAGTTCAAATCCAAAGTCGCCCTTGATGCCATTAAAGGCGAGCACACATTGGCTGAACTCGCTGCAAAATACAGTCTCCATCCCAATATGATTACCAACTGGAAGCGGCGAGCCATTGACAACATGGCAGAAACGTTTTCCAGCAAAACTGATCGCGCCAATAAGCTTGACGAAGCTCAACTCAAAGATCTGCACGCCAAGATCGGACAATTGACGATTGAGCGCGATTTTTTGGCCAAAGCCTTCGGTCGCTAAGCCAAGTCCGAAGGAAAAGTCTGATTAAACCAAATCAGGCACACGGCTTAAGCATTGCTCGTCAATGTGAACTACTCATAATCGGTCGCTCGTCATATTATTACCAGGCAACCGGTGAAACGTTTTTGAACTTGCAACTCATGCGCCTGATTGACGAGCAGTTTATGAAAACACCTTACTACGGTGCACGCCAGATGACTCGCCACCTGCGCCGGGAAGGATATGGCGTTAACCGCAAGCGGATCAGTCGCCTGATGCGCAATATGGGCTTGTCAGCGATCTATCAGAAGCCCAATACATCAAAACCGCATCCGGAACACAAGATTTACCCGTACCTGCTGCGAGGCATGACCATTAACCAGCCGAATCAGGTCTGGTGTACTGACATCACCTATATTCCAATGCGACGCGGCTTTCTCTATCTGGTTGCCATTATGGACTGGAGCAGCCGCAAAGTTTTATCCTGGCGGTTATCGAACACGATGGATACTGACTTCTGCGTTGAAGCACTTGAAGAAGCCATTGAAAACTATGGAGCCCCCGAGATCTTTAACACCGATCAGGGGAGTCAATTCACTAGCCATGTATTTACCCGCGTCCTCAAGGATGCCGGCATCAAAATCTCAATGGACGGCAAAGGACGCTGGATGGACAATGTCATGATCGAAAGACTCTGGCGCTCTCTCAAATATGAATGCATTTATCTCAATGCATACGAAACCGGAAGCGAGGCTCGACAGGGAATTGGCCACTGGATTGATCTCTATAACACCCAGCGTCCCCATTCCAGTCTAGACGACAAAACCCCGGATGAGGCATATTGGCAAAAACCCCGACCCGGCTACGCCGGCCCGGTCAGCAAACTGGCGGCATAACCATGACGGCTTTCCACCTTATTTCGCCGCCAAACTGTCCGAACAACTGGGACCACCTCT
>JAOZOH010000177.1 GCA_029933365.1 Desulfuromusa sp.
ACCTCGATTCATTTACCTATATCTACGTTCTCTACCATATCGACCGGCTGAATACTGGCTGTAAAATGGAGGTCACTCCCCCGTGGACAAAGGGACAGCAGGTCGGACTGTTTGCCAGTCGCTCGCCATTGCGACCCAATCCGATTGGTTTGAGTGTTGTCAGAGTCAAAAATATTAGTGGTAACCGGGTCTACACCTCTGGCATCGATGTTTTTGATAATACCCCGCTGCTTGATATCAAACCCTATATCAATGATCTCGATAGTAAGTGCGATGCCAATAACGGTTGGGTTCAGATGATCGATGAAGATGAGCATCTGGCCCTGCATATTCAGGGAATACCGCACGACTATTGATCTTACCGAGAGCAAAAAAGTCTAACCTTTAGCTGATTTGGTAATTAAGCAGTGCGGCAGAAGAATTGTGTGTTGCTGCTGTCTTCAAAGTTATTGAATGTGCTCAACCTTTTCTTGACAAACCCTGTAGTTAAAGGGAGGATATGTAATCGATTGTTCTACTATTTTATTCATTTAAAAGGGAGAGATGGTATGAAAAAACTGCTGATTGTTGTTGTTCTGCTCACTATGACGGCATCTCTGGCAATGGCCGGGATTCTTCAAGATGTACAGAAAAAAGGGATTTTGACCTGTGGTGTCAGCGAGGGCGTTCCCGGATTCTCAATCCCTGATTCTAATGGCCAATGGGTTGGTTTTGACGTTGACATTGAAAGAGCTGTGGCTGCCGCTGTTTTAGGTGACCCGCAGAAAATAAAATTTGTTCCTCTTGCTTCCAAACAGAAAATCATTGCCGCTTCTTCCGGTCAGGTTGACCTGGTTTCGAGAACGACAACCTGGACAATGAAGCGGGATGGAAAACAGGGTGTTGATTTTACCAAGATCGTTTTTTATGACGGTCAGGGTTTTATGGTTCCCAAAGCTTTGGGGGTTCATTCGGCGAAGCAGATTGAGGGTGCAACTGTTTGTGTTACTGCCGGAACAACTTCAGAACTTAACCTTGCTGATTTTGCCAGGGCGAATAAGCTAAAAATTGAAGCGTTAGTTTTTGATGGTAAAAAAGAGGCGCTTGGTGCCTATGCTGCAGGTCGCTGTGATGCGTTTACGACCGATGTTAGTCAGCTTGCTTCTCTGCGGACGACACTGGCTAACCCAAAGGATCACGTCATTCTTCCCGAGGTTATTTCTAAAGAGCCATTGGCTCCTTTTGTTCGTCATGGCGATAATCAGTGGAAAGACCTTGTCACATGGGTTGTCAATGGTCTTATTGCTGCCGAAGAAAATGGTATTACTCAGGCCAACGTCAAAGAAATAAAGGAAAAATCGGATAACCCTGTTGTCCAGCGGATGTTGGGTCAATCGGGAGATACCGGTAGTTACATCGGGCTCGATAAGGATTGGCTGGTGCGTGCGATTTCTGCTGTCGGTAACTATGGTGAAATTTACGAGCGCCATTTCGGTCCAAAAACCAAGCTGAACATTCCTCGAGGGATTAACCGACTGTGGACTGACGGTGGTCTTCAGTATGCGTTGCCAATTAGATAGCTAATCTATTCAAGTGGATCGTACCGGAGAGGTATTTTTTCCGGTACGATCCAGATGTTCTTCCCCACTTCTTTTTTGCATGGCATTTCTTGTGAAAAAACCAACACCGTCTTTTGCAAAGTCATCTGTAACGCCGCTGGTTCTTCAGGTTGTTGTTGTTGCGCTGATTTTTTATGCCGCGCACGGGCTTCTGGCCAATACTCAGGCCAACCTTGAAGCGCGGAACATTGCTTCCGGGTTCGGTTTTCTGTCGCTGGAATCAGGGATGCCGATTGGCAACTCGCTGTTGCCCTATTCACCGGCAGATTCTTATGGCTATGCTTTTCTGATTGGTATTGTCAATACTCTGTATGTTGCATTTCTCGGTGTGATTTTGGCGACAATCCTTGGAATTGTCATTGGTGTTACACGAGTTTCGAGTAACTGGCTGATCTCAAAACTTGCTGAAATTTATGTCGAAGTTCTGCGTAATATTCCGTTGTTGCTGTTGTTGTTTTTTGCTTACTCGATGGCCCTTGTGGCCTTGCCAATCCCCAGAAAAAGTTTCAATCCGTTACCGGGGTTCTTTTTGAATAACCGGGGTGTTTATTTTCCTCGACCCATATTTGAGCCGGGTTTCTGGTTTGTTATTGCTGCATTTTTTGTCTCGATTATTTTTGCTGTTGTAATCTACCGTTATGCTGATCGTTTACACCGTAAAACCGGGCGGATTCTTCCATCGTTGCGGCTGGGAGGGGCTATCATTGTCATCTTGCCGGCCCTTATGTGGTGGCTGATTGACTCCCCGGTTATTTGGAATTATGCCGTTTTGAAAGGCTTTAATTTTAAGGGTGGATTGGTGATCCGACCAGAATTTACCGCCCTGATGACAGGACTGGTTCTCTACACCGCCGCGTTTATCGGGGAGAACGTTCGTAGCGGGATTCAGTCGGTCAGTAGCGGACAGATCAATGCCTCAAAAGCGCTGGGAATCCCTGCGAGTGTGACGATGCGCAAGGTTATTCTGCCACAGGCACTACGGGTGATCATCCCCGCAACAACCAATGACTATACCAGTCTGGTCAAAAACAGCTCCCTTGCAGTGGCCATCGGCTATCCCGATATGGTGTCGATCGGTGGGACAATTATCGGTCAGAATGATCAGGCAATTGAGATAATTGCTATGTGGATGGCCGTTTATATGTCTATCAATCTCATTATTTCACTGGTGATGAACTGGTTTAATGCCAAAGTTCAGCTGATTGGACGTTAGCGATGGCTGTCTTTGAAAATAATAACGAAATCCTTATCTTCAAGCCACTACCCGATTTGCCCCCACCGTTGGAATCAATCGGTATTATCGGCTGGTTGAGAGAGAACCTGTTCAATAGTAAACTTAATTCGTTATTGACGATTATTGCTGCATTGTTCTTGTGGAAGACAATTCCACCACTCCTAGCGTGGACGATTTTTGATGCCAGTTGGGCATTACCGTCTTCAGCAGCTGTTTGTAGCCCTGACAAGCATGGAGCGTGTTGGACATTTATTTTTGAAAAGTTTCGCGTTTTAATGTTCGGGCTCTATCCCGAGCAATATTTGTGGCGACCGGTTCTTGCTTTTGTTGTTTTTGTCACTGTCTGTACTCTGACGGTATTCAGAGTTCTTAAGACAAGAAAATTAATTATTTTGTGGTTTGTCTTGCCGCTTCCATTGTTCTTTCTGATTAACGGTGGTCTGGGTCTTGATGTTGTTGAGCAATCTTTGTGGGGTGGCTTGATGTTGAGTATCGGGCTAGCGGTTGTCGGTATTCTTATGTCGATTCCGTTAGGGATTGTTCTGGCTCTTGGCCGTCGTTCGCGGCTGATTGTGGTGAAAACTCTTTGCGTCAGTGCCATTGAGTCGATTCGTGGAGTTCCCCTGATCACCATCCTGTTTATGGCTTCGGTGATGTTGCCGATTTTTTTACCCGAGGGGGTCACTTTCAACAACTTGCTGCGGGTCCAAATTGGGATCATTCTGTTTTCCTCGGCTTACATTGCGGAGGTCGTGCGAGGTGGTTTGCAGGCGATCCCTCCCGGACAGATAGAAGCTGCCAGTTCGCTGGGGCTCAAAAATTGGAAAGTGACCTATCTGGTGGTATTACCGCAGGCTTTGCATCATGTCATTCCTTCACTTATTGGTCGCTGTGTCGCACTGTTCAAGGATACGTCGCTGGTCATTATTGTTGGTCTGCTCGATTTTCTGGGGATGATTAAAGCCTCTGCTCAAGATCCCGAGTGGCTTGGTCATGACACTGAAGCTTATGTTTTCTGTGCACTGATTTACTGGATTATCTGTTTTTCCATGAGCCAGTACGGTAAATCAATTGAACGTCGCAACCAATGGTGAATCTATGAGTGATGCCCCGATTATAGAAATAACCGGATTGAATAAATGGTTCGGTAACTTTCATGTTCTGAAAAACATCAATCTGTCGGTTCATAAGGGGGAAATTATTGTTGTCTGTGGCCCTTCGGGGTCAGGAAAATCGACCCTGATCCGTTGTATCAATCGGATAGAGGAGCACCAGAAGGGGACGATTGTTGTTGCCGGAACCGAGCTGACCGGAAAAATGAAGAATATTGCCAATATTCGTAAAGAGGTCGGAATGGTGTTCCAGGATTTTGATCTTTTCCCCCATCTGACAATTCTGGAAAATCTCAAACTTGCGCCATCGTGGGTTCTGAAACTTCCAGAAAAGGAGATCGAAGAGATTGCAATGACACTCCTGCAACGGGTGAAAATCGCCGATCAAGCTCATAAAATGCCGGGTCAGCTATCGGGTGGTCAGCAACAACGTGCCGCGATTGCCCGGGCACTGTGTATGAACCCTGAGGTGATGTTATTTGATGAGCCAACCTCGGCACTCGATCCCGAGATGATTAAAGAGGTTCTTGATGTCATCAAAGAGCTTGCCCATGATGGTATGACGATGATTTGTGTCACTCATGAGATGGGCTTTGCCAGGGAGGTAGCCAACCGGATCATTTTTATGGATGCTGGTGAGATTGTTGAAGAGAATCACCCTGCCGAGTTTTTTGCCCATCCAAAATATGACAGAACGCAGAAATTCTTAAGCCAGGTAATGTCTCACTAATTGTCCCGATTTCTTTTGTTAACACACTCTTTGGGTGAATATTTTACAAGCTTGTTTGAGGAAATATCATATCAGCCGATGGATCAGTTGCGACAGTTTGTTAAGGAGAGACCGTTTCCCTTGATGAGATCCACCATCCATCCGTAAAAAATGAACGACGTCTATATCTGGCCTTGCAAGGGTATCGTCTATTACACCTTTCTGAAACGTACCGCCTTCCCGCTAATGATAACCAAAAAAGCATTCAATTTGACCTCTAGAATTGTATACAGTATCCACTGTAAACATGAGCAAAATGCTAAGGTTTTAAATATTATTTAGAAATAACAATGTAAAATCAACTAGT
>JAOZOH010000055.1 GCA_029933365.1 Desulfuromusa sp.
TTGTATTATTTTTCGTGCAGGTGCTAAAGTTTTGCGGTTCTGGGACAGGCTCTAATTAGGGTCACTGTCCATTCTGAAGCTGATTGCCGATAGTTGCTTTTTCGTCTCTTCGTCAGCATCTCCTAGCTTCTTCTGAGCCATAAGATATTCTTTGTAATCAATATCAGTCTCCGTCTGTTTCTGGCGCAGCTTTGCGTCATCCTCAGAGATACGAGTCCTGCGAATGTCGTTGCCAATTGCTATTCCTTTTGCAAATCCGTCTACTAAAGCCATGATGTGTTCCTTTCTGATTTATGAGTTTCCTACTGCATCAATTTTTCTTAGGTAGTGAGTTACAGTCATTATTTCCTGCTCATCCTTAATCACCGTCAAAGTGTCCTTGACTAACTGCAGAGACAGGCAGAACTGACTTTCAAAATCTGCTTCTGGATCAGTGAGTTCTGCGCACCTGAAAGCAACTTGCAATAAAGCCAACCCAACAGCATTCCGACTGGCTAAATGCAGCGCATCGTCAATAACTTCACTGAGATTCTCTTTATGCTCTGTCATTTTTTTTTGCCTGAATTATGTATATCTGGTTGATCTTAGTTAACTGCTCATGGCGACCTAGAAGGCTCTCGAATCCGGCAATCTCTTCACCTTCAAAATAGAGAGACAAATCCAGATCTAGATCTTCCATTAATTGCTTGATCTTTGAGAGGAACTGTCCCTCTGCGGCAAAAAGCGTAAAGGTACCGCATGGGACTTCTTCAATTGTTTTCGGATCGTATTCCATTTCGTTTTCCTCCTTCGTTAATGTTGGTGAGTTCTCCCAATCCTTACCAAACCGAGCCTTGAAGCAAATTTCGTGTATGGTGCCGATTTCATCCGCCACTTCCTGCAGACCCTCTGGAATGCCAGTTTCGTTGGGCTCGGGAAAACCAAGAATATTAGCTATATATTCTGCTGAATCACTTATCTGAATTAAGATTTCCTCGCTAATCAAAAGTTTTCCCCCAGGGGCCCTCCCGCCAACTTGCTCGTTCTTAATGCCCCATCTATCTTTGTGCTGTTGGACTACTCCTTCCGGCTGCAAATCCAGCCAGTCCATGTAACCTTGGAAGCAAAGGTGTGCTTCATGTTCACGCTCTTTTCTTCCACTTGTGTCCATCGCTTGCATTTCTTCGTTGGTAACTTTCGCTGTCATTTCATTTTCCTTTCGTTAAGTGTTCAGCGATGCAAAATAGCCAAACTGGTTTCATAAAAAGGTCTGCGACGGGCTCACCACTTCCCAACCAAGTATCAAGTACCTGATCAGTGGTCACACCCTGTCCGAGTTCAATTCCTTGTAGCTCGTTGATATTGCCTTCGCAGTCCAGAACCCTACTGAGCAGACACTCATCGATTGATAACGGACAACACCCCCGCCAGTTATTGAAATCGCCACAAGCTTCACAGAAGTCTCTTTGCCATGAAGGTTCTGAGCTCTGCACAGTTTTGTGCAATCTAGGAGTGTTTTCAATTTCTATCTCTGGGGTTTTAAGGGTTTTTAGGGTTTTATGGGTATCAGTAGGGGGGCTTAAAACCCTTTTAACCCTTAAAACCTCTGGAACTGGTTTTAAAAACTGTCGCCAACTCATACATCCACCCCCTTGAAGATTGAGGGATTAACCGGGTATGTCGTTGCATATCGACCATCCGTTTTACTTTGGAATGGTTCACCAAGAATCTCTCGGCCTCGAAGATCATCCAGCGCCTTGTTCAATCGCTCAGCTTTCGTCCAACGACCCTTCAATGCTTTCCGAATCTCATTTTTAGTGAACTGTTCCAAAGTCTTGTCAGTGATCCATTGAAAGATCGTCTTTGCATCATCCGTTACCTGGTCAGTACCCATTAGTTCAAATGCTGCTTGAGCGTGTTGAATCAATAGGGTTGCAAGGTCGAGCGCTTTCTCGATGGTGGATTGGTTGACGGTTGAGGTAGATAGGCCATGTTCGACAACGTGAAAGATCCCGGCAATTCTCAGGGCTGCACCAGGGAGCTTTCCTGTCCAGTCTTGAATCGGTTCAAAGTCACCGTTCGGGCCTTGTTTGCTCTCGATGTACTCTGAAAAGGCTAACCAACTTTCAAGAGCATCTGCGCTCAGGGTTAACTGTCTGGGTTGCTCTCGATCCTCTTGGTTAAGTACCGGTACAATATTGAGCAGGCCTATCATTCCAGTGTGATATTTAGCCTTGATGTTTTCAGGGATACTTTCGTGTTTACGAACGTCACGCTTTCCGATGTTGTTTTGTGGCAAGCAGTAGAGGAAGCGAGCAAGCGAACCATTACCTCGGAATTTCTTTTTACTTCCCTGTGATAAGTCGGCAATGACCGCGGGTTGTATTGCTAGACCAAAGGTTAAGGAAGGGGCTTCAAGGTGTGCTGTCCTGCTGGTACGATCTACCCGAACAGACTTTCCAGCATGAGACTGAAGAAACACATCGAGATTAACCTTTCCATCAGTGTAGAGCCCTGCCATGATTTCGAATATCCCAGCCTCATCAGATAACAATGCCATCCGTTCACCATGCTCAACCAATAACCCTTGAAGCCGCTCCGGGGTTACATCACCTGTCCATAAGCGAGGTGGCCTGATCTCTTCTGGTGTATCCTTTTCGACCTCGGCAATATCATAAAGAATGACTTGGCGTTGCTGCGCATCGTCCTCACTCGCTGCTTGTTTAGTCAATTTGGCAATTCTGGCAAGGTTCACATCCCGCCTGATTTTGGTCTGTCTGATTTCGTCTGCCATTTGCTCGGCCTGTTCTCGTTCCCATATATCTAGAGGGTCGGTCAGCGCTCCTATGACTGCCGTTTTTCGACTTGCCGGGGGTAACCCTGTAAGCGTCCAAATGTTGATTGGTTCTTGGTAGTCATCACCACGAGGGGATATTGTGAATCGCTTTTGTAGGCAGGTTGACGCTACGGATAGCGCCAACATTACGGCCATACCTTCGGGGGTCTGTGTTGTTGCTGCGACGGCTCCGGCATATTCACCAAGCCAGGAAGGAAGTATTGATGCTGAGATCTCGGGAGTGCGAATCTCACCAAAGAGTAACGGTTCTTCCCATTGGTGCTGAATTTCAGCTTTTTGCGCTGATTTGTGCAAAATGGGTTGAGCTGCTTCAACCTGCTGTTTGACTTTACCCAGCCCCTCCACTGCGCCCAGATCATTAAAATCGGTGCCGAGAGTCCCTTTTGGAAGCTTCGCAACAGCCAACAGACCTTTGATTGCCTGTGCTGCTTCGGCTGCCTTGGCTAAACCTGGGTTGCCTTCTGTCTGTCTGTCATTGTCTGCACAGATAACTATCTTCAAGTCTGGAAGTTTTGCGCGTAATACTTCAGCGACAGGCTTAAGGTTTCCAGCATCAAAACAGATTGCTACAGGTTCCCCTGTAGCTTCGTGAATAGTTGCTCCTGTGGCGTATCCTTCAGCCAGATAGAGGACAGTTTCAGGCTTACCACCAATAGAAAAGTAATGTCCCTCCTTTAAAGTTCCGGTCTTAAAGAATTTGTCTCTACCTGCGGTGTCCTTCTCTGGGGCTATAAATTGCAAGCCGTGAATAGTGCCGCCGCCATCCCGGACTGGAACTAAAAGAGAGTCTTTATAGAGTCGCAGGCCGTGAGGCTTGACCTTCTTCCTGATAAGATAAGGATGGTCTACCGGTGCCTGCTTTGCTTGTTCCCAGATTGCTTTTGACTTCTTTCGGCACTCTGCATGAATCTTGGCTGTTTCTGCTTCCCGTTGCCGTTTTTGGGCTTCCATGTTTGCCCGATATTGGGTTTTTTCTTCGGGAGTGAAGGTTCGGTGTTCCTTGCTGGACCACGTTTCTGATATGCCCGATTTCCAATTACCAAAAGCGCCAGCAAGAGGATCATCATGCAAGACATACCAGCCGTTAGTTGTTTGCTTCCTATCACCCTCAACATGAAACCGGTGGAGAATTCCATCAGCACAAATATTTCCCGGGGGTGAGATTCCAGCCGAGCGCATAGTTGCTGCAAATTCATTCATGACAGCCTCTTTCCACCAACATTAAAAGACTGTCTACACAATCAAGGGTCAGTGATAGTTCGCGGTTCAACTCAGAAAGAAGAAGTTCTTCCCGGTATCGTTTAAGAAAAGCTGTTAGTGCCATCCCTGGAATCGGAACTAGTTGATTTACAGTTGTTTTTATGACAGTTTTTCTTTTGGTCTTCATAGCGCAATCTCCCTAATTTGGATCGAGAGGGAAGGTGAAAGGCTTTCGCCAATCGTTTCGTTCTTTACGCTTTTTCAGAGCATCAATCAGGCGGCTTGCCTCTTGGCCTTCGTTCGCCTGTCGAGCAGTAGACTTGAAATTCTCCAAACCCCGCAGTGGCAACTTCCCGGCTTTTATAATTTCATCTCGCAATGTTGGGTAATTTTCGGAAGCCTTCAGGAAGATTATTCTGGCTTTGATTTCATCTAGACTTGTTTCAGATTTAACGTCTTGCATCCGACCATTTAGCACTTGAATGACTTGGTCAGATATTCCAACAGCTTGATTTATATGTGAAATATCATTCTCAATTTGTTGAATCTCATCCTGAGTGCTTTTCCCAAGAAAATAATCTGCCAAGAGTTCGGATAGTTTTGCTTTGAGGCTGTATAGCTGTTGTGGTGCATGTTTCTGGAGATGCTCAGCTTCCTGAATACCAGTGATAATTTCAGCGATTTGTTGCTGAGCCGCTTCCTGTTTGGTCAAGAGGTCTTGAAGTTCAGTATTCATTACGCCACCCCCTCATCGATAAGCCGCTGAATATCTGACTCCCGCCAGCAGGTTGTCCGTGACCCTAGTTTTACAGGCTGTGGATATTTTCCAGACTTCACGCCAGCCCACCACGCAGCACGAGACACTTGTATTCGCGGTTCTATTTTAGGTCTTGGTGAATAAGGGGGTCTTTTGATTAGGCGGTTTTTTTCGGCTTGTTCAGGGGTGATTTCATTTTGCCCGAGAATACTGGGTAGCCTTAGGAGGCTGTCTTTCGAGGGATGGTTTCCACTTTTCTTCTGTTGTTCTTTCATCGCGCGACTCCTTCCGTTGTTATTGGTTGGGTCGAGACTATATTGGACATAAAAGAACAAACACGGTCATTTGAGGTCTGAAATTGAAACCTCAAGTAACCGTTAAATAGATTTATTTTTGACGCATTTTTTTTCGGCTTCTTCTATTGCGGTTTTTGCGGTAGATACCATTTTTCTCAACTTTTTTTCTGCGAATGGAGAATCAAGGTTTTTACAGAGAATCTCAAGTATTGCGACTGCAGGAGATTTATATTCATTTGCGAATCTCGTATCATAGGTAGCAGAAAGCTTAATCCCATATGTCTTTAAAATACTCAGTACCCGAATAGCCATTTCATCTAAAATTCTCTTGTTTTTTTGTTCAGCCCTCCAAGAAAAAGGAAGATCGTCAATAAGACTTTTGGCTTTGCCAGATTTTAGTGTCATATTGCTAACATGATCAGCACACCCTAAAGGATCAGCATCCCCAAGTAGCCTATCAAGATCGGGGGAAATGCTTCTCAGCTTGTTCTCAATGTCTGCTAGAGCTTTCATCAAGTCTTCAAATTCAGCCTTCAAATCAGAGTTATTAATTTCTCTCTCTGCCTCCTGCACTTCTGCTGCCGCCCAGGTTGCCTCGTTTAAGATTTCGGAAACAAACTGCCCTGATGGGTAACCCCATACGGGGTCAGGGGTATCATCTTCGGGGTAATAGGAACGCAAAGCTTCACGCATACTCTCTGGAAATTCTCTGTTTTTTTCATCTTTCCGGTTGCCCGCATATCGTGGTTTTGGCTGTGCCATACCCACCTCCTATTGGTGGCCTTAAAAGTTAGTGCGCCAGACTGGTAAGGTGCCAGCTTTTCGCTCCGTCGAGCTAGACGCACAAAAGTGGTATTTTAGTGCAATCTTTGTTGCGAACAATCAAAAACTACGAGACCTCGGGAGTCTCAAAGGGTCGAGAATTATGTTGATATTTCCTTTTTCTCTTGGGCTTCAAGTTCAGCCATTTTTTCATCATAGAAGGCCATACGCCGATCCAAATCTTTAAAAACATTAAATTGCCGTAAATGCATACACAAAAGGCTCTCCAAGTGACTAAAAAAACCAACATGGAAGCCATTCTTACCACTTTCGCTAAAATTGACATCAGCAGCGATTTTGCCAAGAAAATTAAAACCAACCATGGATGGATTATCGCTCAGGTACTGAATATAATGGCAAGCATATTCACTGCCAATACGGCAAGCATGAGCATAATCATCAGTGCCCTCGGGGACACTCCACCATTCATGGATAACCCCGTTCTTTTTCCCCTTAACGAAAGGCATCTGTGAAGGACATGTTTCTTGTGTTTTTGGTCGGTAGCTCTTCCGAACTGGGATTTCTAAAGACTGCCCCTTGCTTTCGTGTCTCTGCTTGGATACGCTTACCTTAGCCATGGTAACCTCCTGTTTAGGTTGTTGTTGGTTAGGCCTGGTCTGGTGTTGCATCACCTTGCCGGGCCGATTAATTTAATTCTATACAGTACCGTTTCTCTGGATTGGTATTACCTTCGCCCGCTCTTCCTTCAAACCATCCAAATAATCCGCCCAAAGCTGCATCATTCTATGGCGTTCAGGTAAGTGCTTTGTCCTGTTGTAAGCGGTGCCGTTTGCGTCCTTAACCGTGTGCCCTAACTGGTGCTCGATATGCTCAAATCGTTGCTGCAAGACTTCATCGGCTATGGTTCTGAATGTTGCCCTGAAACCATGTGCTGTTACTGTATCCTTATCAAAGCCCATGCGTCTGAAAGCTGCATTCAAGGTATTATCACTGAGGGGCTTTAAAGCTGAACGGATTGAAGGAAAGCAAAGCTCTATATGGCCGGTCAGGGGGTGAAGTGATTCCAGAATTGCTAGACTCTGGATGGACAGTGGCACGATCAACTCTTTTTTAGTTTTCGGTGCTGTAAACCGCCATTCAGCAGCATCGTAATCAATATCAGCCCACTTCATAGATCGAAGCTCACCAGGACGAACAAATAACAAAGGTAAGAGTTGTAGAGCACACCTTGCAACAAAACTTCCATCATAAGTGTCTATTGCTCTTAGTATTGGTGCCAGTTCTGCTGGGTCAGTAATTGCCGCCCGATTTCCCTTTACTGCTTTTTGAAGTGACTTGGTAATATCAACCGTAGGATCTCGCTCAACCACACCCTCAGCAATTCCATAGCAGAACACTTGAGACATAATACTTTTCACCCGCTTAGACAAAACAACTGCGCCACGCTTTTCCATAGGCCTAATAACAAGATCAAGTGTTTGTTTAGGGGTAATGGTGCTTAGGGGTAGTTTGCCAATATAGGGGTATATATCCCGATTAAGCCTTCTCTCGGTTAACTTTCGAGTACTCTCAGCAAGCGTCCCCTGCTTTGACAACCATTCGCTAGCTACCCTTTGAAAGGTGTTTTCCAAAACATCCTTCTGGTGCTGGTTTTCATCGGCTCTAACTTGCAGGGGGTCTATACCATCAGCAATAAGTTTTCGTGCCTCAGAGCGTCTCTCACGAGCCTGTGACAAGCTAACCTCTGGGTAGGTTCCAAAAGACATGAGTTTTTCTTTGCCATGAAGACGATACTTAAACCGCCAACCCTTTGAACCTTTGGCACTAATAAGCAGGAAAAGACCATCACCATCAAACAATTTGACTGCCTTACCATCTTTCGGTTTAGCGTTTCGAGCTTGAACATCAGAGAGTTGAGTCGTTTTTCTTGCCATAGCATCACCTCTTTAGGGGTACGGCTTTGGGGTTAGGGGTACTGACTGAGGAAATAGTACCCCTAAGTTAGGGGTATGTCAATGGACTGGATTGGACTTAAATAGACAAGAAACGGCTCTAGATAAGGAAAAAGCCCCTATTTCTAGAGGCTTATCTATTCTACTGGACTACATAATATCTTAAAATGGTACTCGGGACGAGAATCGAACTCGTACAGGATTACTCCCGAGGGATTTTAAGTCCCTTGCGTCTACCAGTTCCGCCACCCGAGCTAGAAAATGGCGTCGCAAAAAGTCCGACCTACTGCGTTACAACAGTTTTTCACGACCTTGATATACATATGGATATCTTCGCCCCTGAAAAACTACTCCGCCTTGTTGGACGAAATTTTAGCTTAGCCATTAACAGAAATGCTATCTTAGTGATTCCTGTCCACCTGTCAACTTTAAATTGCGAATAATTTGTCTCTTGGGTGTTTAACTTTAGACATCATCCCCTATTCCCAGTTTCCCAAGCCGATAGCGAATTGAGCGAAAATTGATTCCCAGGAGCTCAGCTGCCCGTTTTCGTACCCCCCCGGATTTTTCCAACGCCTGAAGAAGAACTGTTCTCTCTAAATCCTCCAACCATTTCTCCAGCTCAAAACCCTCATCAGGAAGATCACCTACCACCCCGCAGAGATTGTGATTTTTGTTCTTGATCTGCTCAGGTAAACATTCAACCGTTAATTCACCACTTTCACCCAGCACCACGCAGCGCTCAACCAGATTTTCCAGTTCACGAACATTTCCCGGCCAATCATAGTTGAGCAGCAATTCTAAGGCACGTTTCTGAATGGGATATTCACCCTTACCGGTCAAACGTTGATAAAAACTATCAATCAAAAGGTGAAGATCACCCTGCCTGGAGCGTAAAGGTGGAAGTTCAATCGAAACAACATTCAAACGGTAAAACAGATCCTCACGGAAACTTCCTTCCTTAATCATTTCAGTTAAATCCTGATTGGTTGCTGCAACCAATCTGATATTCAATGGAACATTGCTGGTTCCACCAACCCGACGAAATTCTCGTTCTTGGAGAACCCGCAACAGTTTCACCTGCATCCCCATCGGCAGCTCCCCGATTTCATCTAAAAACAGGGTGCCATTATCGGCTGATTCAAATAAGCCATCCTTTCGCTTGTCAGCACCGGTAAATGCGCCTTTCTCATGGCCAAACAATTCACTCTCAAGTAAATTCTCCGGAATAGCACCGCAGTTAATTGGGACAAAGGGATACTTTTTTCGCCCACTGTTCAGATGTAATGCTTGCGCAACCAGTTCCTTGCCAGTACCACTTTCTCCGGTAATCAGAACATTTACCTGACTGGGGGCAACCCGTTCCAGCAGGGTAATCAGCTTAGTCATGGCCGGGCTTTTTCCGATCAGATTCTGAAATGAAAAACGTTGTCCAAGTTGTTTTTTCAGCTGACGATTTTCCTGCTGAAGCTGTTCCCGTTCCAAAGCATTTTTGATGACCAAACGGATTTCATCATTTTTAAATGGCTTAGTAATATAATCGTAAGCACCCAGCTTCATCGCTTCAACGGCTTCTTCTGTGGAAGAAAATGCTGTAATCATCATGACTGTAACGTCATTATCCTGCTCCCGAAGTTGGCGCAATAGTTCGATGCCGGTCATCTTCGGCATCTGAATATCAGAAATAACCAGATCATAACTGTTTTCCTGAACCATAGAGAATGCTGCAGCCCCATCTGCAGCCTGGTCAACTTTATACCCCTCACGCTGAAGCAAAATGGACAGCAGCTCACGCAAGCTGTTTTCATCATCCACAACAAGAATTCTATACTCATTTTTTTCAGCTGACATTTCTAGACTTCTCCTCCAGCAAACAAGAGGGAAAAGCGAGCCCCCCCGGCAGCCCCTCTCTCAACAACGACCATACCACCATGTGAATCAACAACTGAATAAACAGATGCCAAACCAAGCCCCGTCCCTTGCTCCTTTGTCGAAAAAAAAGGCTCAAAAATACGACCCTTAATTTCATCTGCTATTCCCGGGCCATTATCTTCAACAATAATGGCAGAAGCTGGTTCTGGTTTGGTAGTAAAAGTCAACCGTCCCTGACCTTGCATCGCCTCAGCAGCATTAATGGCCAAATCCCACAAAGCCTGCAATATCTGCCCCCGATCTAGAGCAAGAATAAATTCCTCAGGAGAGTGTTGGACGATTTCAATTCCCTGAAAACGAGGATCAGTTGAGAGCATATCAACAAGTTGATCAAGGATAGACACAACATCCACAGATTCTTTGATTGGTTGTTTTGGTCTGGCAAAACTAAGAAAATCCGTTAATAAGCCATTGAGTCGATCGGCTTCCTTCACCACAATCCCCATCAAACGGAGATCCTCCGGCTGTGCGGATTCAGCTTCCATCAACAGCTGAACCGAGCCACTAATGGAAGCGAGGGGGTTGCGAATTTCGTGCGCCATCCCTGCGGCTAATCGACCAACTGCAGCAAGACGGTCGGTTTGCTTCAAGTCTTCTTCAATTTTTTTCAACTGGGTTAAATCTTGAAAAGTAACCAGGATTCCAAGTTCTTCCCCCATGCTTCCCCGAGCTGGGGTTGTCGCATAGCCGAGAATAAGTTTTTTGCCGGTTTTTGTGACAAAAAAACCTTCGGAACGGTTTAGTGGCTTTGTGACCGCAGAGGATCCAACCGATAAGCCAGGAAATATTTCTGAAATATCCTGATCATAAACCTCTTGCAACGGCAACCCGGTAATGATGCTAGCAGCTCGATTAAATGAGCGAATCTTCCCCATCGAATTAACTAACATGAGTCCACTACTGATATGGGATAAAATCGTCCGATTCATTTTTTCCAGTTCAGCGTAATCAATCGTTTTACGCTGCAGTTGTTCTTCACTATGCCGCCAACGTTCAGCAAGAGTTCCACTGAGGATTGCTGTCAGAAAAAAAGCAACCCCATGAACAAATATTACCGAGAAGAAAGTACTATCGGAGGCAGAACGGAATAAATTGAAATAATTTAGGTAATTAAGGAATTGCAGATCAAGGATTCCACCAAATAAAATAACCGCACAAGCCGCAGATAAAACAGTCAAACGTCGTGACAACAAAAAACTGGCAGAGACAATGACGAGGAGATAAGCAAAAGAAAAAATACTTTCAACCCCGCCGGTCAAAAGAATCAAAACAGAAACAAAAAGTAAATCCCAGACAATCTGCAGCTGGGAAAAAAAGTTAATATTTGATATTTTCTTAAGGAGGAGAACTGAAATTAATGCCTCAGTATAAGATATCCCAATCAGTAAAAATAGTGGGAGAAGAAGAGAACGATTGCCCCCCCCTTTGAGATAAAATATTGCAGCGCCACCAAGCAAAAAAGTAATAACCGCAGTTCGACTGATCAGGTACCAGGTCAAACTGCGGTTATCGGGTTGCATTTTTTTCTTATTTAAAGCCCCAGCAATGGTCATTAACCGCCAACTGTTCCGGCTATCTTAAAGATTGGCAGATACATAGCGATAACCAAGCCACCAACAGTCGTTCCAAGAAACAACATCAGCAATGGTTCCATCATTGCCGTTAAGTTACCAACCGCATCATCAACCTCATCATCGTAAAAATCCGCAATTTTACTCAGCATAGTATCCAGAGCACCTGCCTGTTCACCAACTTCGATCATCTGGCAGACCATTGGAGGAAAAACCCCTGATGCTTTCAATGGCTCAGCAATTGTTTTCCCTTCACTGATACTGGAACGCACCTGTCCAATCGCTTTTTCGACCGTCCGGTTACCAGCTGTCTTTCTAACTATTTCCAATCCATCAAGAATTGGCACACCACTAGAAATCATCGTTGACAGGGTACGGGAAAATTTAGCTACGGCAACCTTACGGATTAAAACTCCGAAAATTGGTAATTTTAAAGCCCAATTGTCAATTTTGTCGCGCCCCTTGTTAGATGCATAGATCTTTTTCACAGCAAAGATAGTAAAAATAATAGCTCCGATAATTGCCAAAATATAATCTTGTACAAAGTTGCTGATATTAATAACTATTTGTGTAGGCATTGGCAAAGCGCCGCCAAAATCAGCAAACATTTTTTCAAAAGATGGAATAACAAAGACGAGGATAACTGCGATGACAACAAGGGCAATTCCGATGATAGTGGTCGGATAAGTCATGGCACTTTTGACCTGTTTTTTCAGCTTCAAAGACTTTTCTATATAGGCAGCCAATCGGTTCAGAATTGTATCAAGAATACCACCAACCTCACCTGCTGCAACCAGATTGACATAGAGTTCGTTAAACGCCTTGGGATGTTTTTTTAAAGCATCAGCAAACGTTGACCCTGACTCAACATCTTCTTTCACCTTAAGCAGAATTTCTTTAAAAGTCTTATTGTCTTGCTGAGAAGAAAGAATATCCAGGCACTGCACCAGTGGCAAACCAGCATCGATCATCGTGGCAAACTGCCGGGTAAAAACGACAATGTCTTTTGTTGTAATTTTGGGCTTAAGAAAACCAATATTAATGTCAGCACTTAAACCTTTCCCAGCTCCCTTTATTTTATTAGCCTGTACCCCCTGTCGACGCAAGTTCGCCATAACTGCAGCTTCACTAGCAGCCTCCATAGTGCCTTTTGTACTTTTTCCATCTCTTGACCGGCCTGTCCAAGCAAATGTTGGCATGGTCCACCCCTTTCCATTTACATTGAGCGTTTAAATATATGAGTTATTAACAGTCTCATAAAGTATGCTAAAAAACCATAAGTCTATCTTCTGTGCCCCGAACTGATTGCATTTTTTCGACCGAGAACTGCACCGGGATTTGCAAACATCTGCTTCAATTCATCCAGATCATGTGACCGGGTCATTGCATCTTCCTGAGTAATCTGTCGAGAGTGGGCCAGCAAGAACAGTGATTGATTTAAGGTCTGCATGGCAAACTTGTCCTGCCCGATCTGCATCTGTGAGTAAATCTGATGTATTTTATCTTCTCGAATCAAATTTCGGATCGCTGGATTCGGCACCATAACCTCCAGAGCCATACAACGACCTTTTCCATCTGCCTTTGGCATCAGCGTCTGAGAAAGGACCCCTTCCAAAACAAAAGAAAGCTGAGTCCTCACCTGAGATTGCTGCGTATCTGGAAAAACATCAATAATCCGGTTCATGGTCTGTACGCAGGAATTGGTATGCAGAGTCGCAAAACACAGATGACCCGTTTCTGCGATCGTCAAAGCAGCTTCAATCGTTTCAATATCGCGTAATTCACCAAGAAGAACCACATCCGGATCTTGACGCAATATATACTTTAAAGCCTTTTTAAAGGATTGGGTATCCGCACCAACTTCCCGCTGGTTTACCAGACATTTATTGTGTGGATGCATATATTCAATTGGATCTTCGATAGTAATGATATGTTCATAACGTTCACGATTAATCGCATCAATAATGGCCGCAAGAGTCGTTGTCTTGCCACTCCCGGTTGGCCCAGTTACCAAAACCAGTCCACGTGGTTTTTTCGACAATGCCCTTACGACCGGCGGCAACCCTAAATCATCAAAAGTCTTAATATCAAAGGGGATGGCCCGGAAAGCACCTGAAACAGCACCTCGTTGAATAAAAATATTCCCCCGAAATCGGGATAATCCTTTCACTCCAAAAGAGAGATCCAGTTCATTCTCCTCCTCAAATTTACGCTTTTGCGCATCGGTCAAAACACTATAGCAAAGTTGCTTAGTTTCAGCTGAAGACATATTAGCCCCGCTGGTGGGTGTCATTTTCCCATCAATCCGTATCTGCGGAGTTGTCCCTGTTGAAATATGTAGATCTGAGGCACCTTGCTCGATCATCGATTTAAGCAACTGATGCATGTTAGCCATGTATATTAAATCCTTTCAGGAAAATTCAGGGGTAAAGGTGTTAGTTAATCAAGTGTAAGACCTACGGTCTGACAGCCCTCAACCGACAACCAGTCTTAGTCATCAGCAACTGTCGTTCGCAAAACCTCTTCCAGGGTCGTTACCCCTTCCATCAATTTACTGATAGCCGATTGGCGCATAGTTTTAACCCCAAGGCGCATCGATTCCTGTTTAATCTCCGCAGTATTAGCTCCAGAGAGAACCATTTCCTTAATATCTTCAAACATCGGCATAACCTGGTAGACACCAATCCGCCCTTTGTATCCAGTATCATTGCAAACAGTGCAACCACGCCCCTTGTAAGTTGTAAATTTGCCAATCTGGTCTTCAGGGACACCGGCAGTGATCAGAGCTTCTTTAGAATGCTTTTCCGGCTCTTTACACTCGGAGCACACTCTTCGACCAAGCCGTTGCGCTGAAATAAGATTAACTGCGGAGGCAACCAAAAAGGGCTCAATCCCCATATTCAAAAGCCGGTTAACCGTACTGGGAGCATCATTGGTATGCAAGGTTGAGAGCACCATATGCCCAGTCAGAGCAGCCTTAACTCCAATCTCGGCGGTTTCAAAATCACGAATCTCACCAATCATGATGATATCGGGATCCTGACGTAAAAAAGCGCGCAGAGCAGCGGCAAAATTGAGACCAATCTCCTCATGCATCTGTACCTGGTTGATTCCTGCAAAGTTAAATTCAACCGGATCTTCTGCTGTCGAAATGTTCTCTGTAGTCCCGTTCAGTTCAGAAAGAGCAGAATAGAGTGAAACCGTTTTCCCACTTCCGGTCGGACCGGTGACCAAAACCATTCCAAAAGGTTTATGGATCTCCTTTTTGAACCATTCCAACGCTTTTTCTTCGTAACCAAGCTTGGTCATGTCCAACTGCAGATTACTTTTATCCAACAGCCGCAGAACTACTTTTTCACCAAATAGGGTCGGTAAACAATTGACCCGATAATCCATCTCCTGATTACGTCCTATCTTAATTTTAATACGACCATCCTGAGGAAGACGCCTTTCGGCAATATCCATAGTGGCCATAATTTTAAGACGTGATGTGATCGCATTTTTCAGTTTTCGTGGCGGCTTCATCACCTCATAAAGTACTCCATCAATCCGGTAACGCACCCGAAAAGCATGCTCATAAGGCTCAATGTGGATATCAGAAGCCTTCTTCTTGATGGCATCAGTTAAAATCAGATTGACCAATTTGACAACCGGAGCATCCTCACTAGCACGTTCAAGCTCCCCAACATCATCAAATGAATCTCCATCAACTATTTCTAAATCATCAAAATCTTCCAGTCCTTCAAGAGCGTCTGCCATAGAAGAACTTTGGTCATAAAACTTGTCGAT
Organism: Desulfuromusa sp.; assembly: GCA_029933365.1. The sequence goes on from JAOZOH010000055.1 coordinate 15,117, forward strand.
TGCGTCCTTGATGGCGGCTTCAGCGGCAACCACAACTTCTACGTTGAAGCCGGTCATGAATTTGATATCATCAATAGCAAAAATATTTGACGGATCTGCCATGGCAACAATTAATGTTGCTCCAGCACGATTGATAGGAACCAACTGGTACTTTTGTGCAACTTCGGCAGGGACTAAAGTGACCACAGCCGGGTCAACATCAAATTCGGCAAGATCAATAGATGGGACACCATAATGTTTAGACAAGAAAGACGCGAGATCATGTTCTTGAACGTAGCCTAACTTAACCAGAGCGGCACCGAGCCGAGATCCATCCTTCTTTTGTTCAGAGATAGCATTAGCCAACTGGTTATCAGAAATCAGTTGATTTCTAACCAGCAATTCCCCAAGACGACTGACACTCATCTAACAATAATCCCTTCCATTATCATTTATCCCCGATGTAGGCTATAGACTGTTGGCTATTAGGTGCCTAGCACTACCCACAGCCTAAGCTACCTTTAACCTGACACAAGAAATTGACGCATAAAACCTGCAGGTAATTTAACCCCGGTCCAAAGGAAAAAAGCATCTTCTCCTTGAGCCGCCAGCATCCCCAGGCCATCAGCACAAGACAGTCCCAACGACCGAGCACTTTTAATAAGTGGGGTTTCAGAAAGAGAATATATCATATCATATATTAATGCGCTACCCTTAATATGTTCCAATGGTAAAAAATTTATTTCTTCGCCAGACAAGCCAACAGAAGTGGTATTAACAAGTAAATCCGCCCTGGAGACAACATCTAAATAACTGTTATCATTATAGTCAACGGCAGAAAGCTGAACAGAAGGAAAATGTGGTGCAAGGTCGTTGATAATTTTTTCTGCCCTACCCCTGTGGCGATTTACAATAATAATTGATTTCACACCTGCTGCAGCTAAACCAACAGCTACAGCTCGACAAGCACCCCCAGCACCCAGCAATAGAATCTCACGACCTTCTGGTTGAAATGATAATTCATACCTTACTGAGCGGATAAAACCAGTTGCATCAGTGTTATAACCAGTCAGCACACCACTATTATTAACAACCGTATTAACAGCACCGATTATCTTCGCGGAGGGATCAATTTTGTCAAGCAGAGGAAGGATTGTTTCTTTATGGGGAATTGTAACATTCACCCCCGCAACATTCAGCGCTCGAAGCCCCCTGACTGCTGCTGACAAATTACCCGGGAGCACATGAAAGGGGACGTACACAGACTCTATTTTTTGTTCTTGAAATGCATGGTTCTGCATTAAAGGGGAAAGAGAATGGGCGACCGGATCGCCAAGAATACCGTAGACTTTGCTTTTTCCTGACAAAGAGATCATAAATTCCAAAACCTTTTTCCACTGAAAGCACGGAAGTCACTGCAAATTCATTTCAAGTTTTTTCTTTCTTTTCCTGGGCATTCCATATTTTCCGTGGACAGCTTATCCGCACTTACCTTGTCTTTATCTGTTCACAAAAATCATTTCAAAGAGAGATATTCGCGGTACTGAATTATTTGAACTGATTGAAGTATCTGCCGTGCCCGCAGCACATCTGCTGAAATAGCATTCACCAGCGCATCAATAGTGTCAAACTTCTGTTCTCCCCGTAACCGTTCGACGAAATACATCCTCAGCTTTTCGCCGTAAAGATCACCGGTAAAATCGAGGAGATAAACTTCAATTGTCGACTTTTTACCATCAAAAGTCGGGCGACAACCGATATTTACCACAGCATTGTACTCTAGCAGGCGGTATCGGACTTTTACAGCGTAGACCCCCGGTGGCGGTAATTGCTCCTTAGTTGTTTCCAGATTTGCAGTCGGAAAACCCAGTTTCCTACCTCGCTGATCCCCCGGGACAACGACTCCCTCAAGATTATATTGTCGCCCAAGTAAACGAACAACTCCGGCAACATCACCCGCAGCAACCATAGTACGGATCCGGGTGGAACTGTAGGGCAAACCATCGGCCCCCACAGGTTGCAACATATCGACCGTAAACCCCTTCTCTTTACCATAAGCACGTAAGAAATCAACATCCCCACGACGACCACGACCAAAAGCATAATCGTACCCAACCACCAGAGCTTTAACTTGCAGCTTTGCTAGCAAAATATCATCAACAAATTGCTCAGGTGACATAGTTGCAAATTCAGTTGTGAATGGCGATTCAATCAGGTAATCAATATGGGAAGCTGCGATCAGGCGCTGCTTTTCTTTTGGCGTATTTAATAAGAGAGGAGCTTTTTCCGGAGCAAGAAATTTAAGCGGATGAGGGTCAAAGGTGTATACAACCGAAGGAATATTTAATTGCCGTGCCAGCTTGACTAAATGACGAAATAGTTCACGATGGCCTAGATGGACACCATCAAAATTTCCTAGGGTAATAGCACTTGATGTAAACAATTCTGTTAGTTCATCGAGTGATTTAATAATATCCATTTCAGAGATTAATCCGCCAGAGGTTTCAAAGTTGAAAACATGACGGATACTAACGGTTATGTAGCCTATCGGACAAGCCTAAAATCGAGAACCATAAATCAAAAAAACAGGGACATTCTATGTCGCCCCTGTCAATAAAAATATAATTCTATTATAAAACAGT
>JAOZOH010000178.1 GCA_029933365.1 Desulfuromusa sp.
TGTTTAAAAAAGCTGGTATTCCGATGCTGTCCAAGGATAAGCCGATTACCTGGGATAAGCTGGGTGAAATCACTGGAAAACTGGTCAAATCAGGCGTAGAAGGAGGTTTGGTAACGGCTTGGCAGTCCTGGACTCAGGTAGAAAATTACAGTGCTATCCATAACATTCCTTTTGCCAGCAAGGCTAATGGTTATGAAGGGCTGGACACCGAGCTGATGATCAATAATGATAAGGTTGTCAATCACATTGCCCGGTTGAAGGAATGGATGGGTGATAAGCGTTTTTATTATGGTGGACAGAAATACCAGGGGCCCAAATCTGAATTCATTGGTCAGAATGCCGGTGTTTATATTGATTCGATCAGTGGCATTGCAAAGCTGAAAAAAGCTGTCAAAGACTTCACTTGGGATGTTGCTCCTCTCCCGGTAGAATCATGGATGAAAGAACCACAGAACAGCATTATCGGTGGCGCTTCTCTATGGATTTTTAAGGGTTTGCCAAAGAAGGATTATGCTGGTGTTGCTGCATTTTTGAAGCATTTAGCAGGCAACGAATCACAGATCTACTGGCATAAACAAACAGGCTATTTCCCAATTACCCTGAAAGCTTACGATAAACTCAAAGCTGACGGCTACTACGCAGAAAATCCGTTTCAGGAAGTTGGCATCAAACAGTTAACTCGCCGGATTCCTACCAAAATTTCCCGTGGCCTGCGTCTGGGATATTTTATTCAGATTCGTAACATTATCAATGAAGAGTTGGAGCTGGTTTGGAGTGGCAAAAAAACTCCTCAGCAAGCATTGGACAATGCAGTAGCCAGAAGTAATGTCAAACTGCGCGAATTTGAAAATATCTACAAGTAATTTCTTTTTTAAATATTTTCAGCTAGAATCAGGGGCATCTTCTCTTCGGGGATGCCCCTGATTGGTGCTATGCTCTTATTATGATTAAAAAACGTTCTCATTTTAAAACTCGAACTCTGGCATATTTACTGATTCTGCCGCAACTGCTGATTACCGCAGCTTTTTTCTACTGGCCTGCGGTTCAGGGTATTGTTGCCTCTTTTCAGTTGAGTGATCCGTTTGGGTTCCGCTCTCGGTTTGTCTGGTTTGATAATTATATCGCTCTGTTTAACGATCCGCTCTATTTGAAGTCAATAATGACAACTCTGTTTTTCAGTGGTTTGGTAGCAATTGTCTCGATTTCCTGTGGGTTGTTTCTTGCGACCATGGCCAACCGGGCACTGCGACTCACATCGTTGACCCGTACTTTGCTGATCTGGCCCTACGCAATCGCCCCGGCAATTTCAGGGATTCTCTGGCTTTTTCTCCTCCACCCTTCCTACGGGGTGGTGGCAATCGGCATGGAAAAATGGCTTGGAATAGACTGGAACCCCTTGTTGAAAAGCTCCAATGCCATGTTGATGATTGTGTTGGCCAGCGCCTGGAAAAATATCAGTTATAATTTTGTCTTTTTCCTGGCGGGGTTACAAGCCGTTCCCCATTCGCTGATTGAAGCTGCGGCAATGGACGGTGCCAGCCCTTTCCGCCGTTTTTGGTCAATTACTTTTCCACTGCTTTCTCCGACGATGTTTTTTGTCACTGTAATGACGATTATTTTTTCATTTTTTGAATCTTTTGGGATTATCCATGCAGTAACCCAGGGTGGGCCGGGAGGTTCTACTAATATTCTGGTTTATAAAGTCTATCAGGATGGCTTTATCGGTTTAAATCTCGGCTCTTCCTCGGCTCAGTCGGTTGTTCTAATGGGGTTAATTATTCTAATTACGGTGCTGCAGTTCAAATATGTAGAACGTAAAGTTCAGTATACAGGTTAGTGCTATGATGGTTGAAAAGACCCCGACCCTTGATCTGTTTACCTATGCGACCCTCATTTTAGGGATTGTGGTAGTTGGCTTTCCGATCCTCTACGCGATTATTGCCGCCACCTTGCCGATCGAAGATGTCTCTCGCGTCCCCATGTCAATGGTTCCCGGAGACCAATTATTTCATAATATTGATGAGGCTTGGAATCGAGGAGACCTTGGTACGCAGCTATTCAATTCCTTTGTTATGGCCAGTGGAATTACGTTTGGAAAGATTATCGTCTCTCTCTTCGGTGCCTTTTCCATCGTCTATTTCGACTATCGGTTCCGTGTTGTTGCCTTTGCCACAGTTTTCTGTACTTTGATGTTGCCAGTTGAGGTTCGTATTTTGCCAACCTACGAAATGGCGGCAAACATTTTTGGACCACTTCAATCAGTTTGGAACGCCTTGGGTCTGGATGGTGTTGTCAGCTGGTTTGCCGGGCACGATATCGAAGTCACTCTGAAATTCAGCCTTCTTGACAGTTACGCTGGGTTGATTCTCCCCTTGACTGCTTCGGCGACCTGTACTTTCCTGTTTCGCCAGTTTTTTCTCACGATTCCAGAAGAACTCTGTGAAGCTGCCAAAATGGATGGCGCTTCGCCGATGACCTTCTTCTGGAAGATTCTTCTTCCTTTGTCGAAAACCAATATCGCGGCGCTGGTAGTTATCGAATTTGTTTACGGCTGGAACCAGTATCTTTGGCCATTGCTGATTACCACTAATCCGAAGATGACCACCGCAGTTATTGGTCTGCAACACTTGCTCCCATCCCCGGAAGATCCCCCTGACTGGCATATTGCCATGGCTGGGGCATTGATCGTTATGTTGCCGCCGGTTCTGGTGGTTCTGTTCATGCAACGTTGGTTCGTCAAGGGATTGGTTGAGAGGGAAAAATAGTTGATAAGTACTGAAATTCGCAACCATCCCCATATCGTTAATCCAGAAACTTATCTTGCCGGTTGTACCTGTAGTTACGAACATCCCGCACCGCCAGTTACCCTCTACTCGGGAGAAAATGCTAGCCAGGTTTTGGCGGAAGATTGCCGGGTAATCTATGGTGATCGTCCGGTTCTTCTCCTTTTTGATCCGGAAACCTATGCCGTTGCTGGTGCTGATTTGCAGCAACGATTGCAGGCTGAAAAAGTCAATCTGGCTTCTTATCAGTTTGACTCCTACCCAGTCGCGACAGCAGCTTTGATTGAAATTGTGCGTGGCCTCACTAAAAAGGTCGCACTGGTGATCTCGGTTGGTTCCGGTACGATCAATGATTTGGGTAAATACTCTGCTAGCGAGGATAGCATTGATTTCTGGTGTTTACCGACCGCTCCATCGATGAATGGCTACACCTCTGGTATTGCTGCAATCAAGGTTAAGGGGGTTAAACGCACTCTTCCTGCAATCCCACCAAAAAGAATCTATGCAATTCCCGAAGTCATTCAACAGGCACCGCTCAAGCTACGGCAGGCGGGTTTCTGTGATGTGCTGGCGAAAGTGGTCTCTGATATCGACTGGCAGTGTGAATCATTGCTGTTCAGCGGAAGCTATTGCGGTTTGCCAGCGACGATGATGGCTGAAGTTGAAAAGACCTATTCAGAACATCCTGAGGGCATTGGTCGCGGTGATGAGTCTGCGGTGATGGGGTTGTTCAACGGTTTATTGATATCGGGGGTTGCTATGAGTCTGGCCGGATCAAGTGCACCGGCTTCTGGTGGGGAACATCTGGTTTCCCATTTCTGGGATATGCGGGAGCCAATCACGGGTCGAGAGCCGGAGCTTCATGGTCTACAGGTAGGTGTCGGAATTATTCTGTCAACAGCCTGCTATCGTCGTTTAAGCGGATTGACAGCGAACGATCTGCCCCGGCAGGCGGAGGAGTTATTTGCCGCAACCGCAGCAAGAATTCCAGCGATTTGGGGCCCTTATACTGACGAAGTTGCCAAACAATTTCAGGGAAAACGGGAAGCGCTGTTGCAGTTTGATACCCTGTTGCCCCAACAATGGGATAAGTTACGGGACCTTTTCCAGCAAGTTCAATCCCCTGAATATTTTGCCGATCTGTTTACCCGAACTGGCGCACCTTTCAATCTTGAGGCCTTTCGGCTGACTAAAGATGAATTTATGCTGGCCGCCTTGAACAGCCGAGCAATTCGCGAACGAATTACGGTTCTGGATTTAGCTGCCCATGCCGGAGTTCTCGAAGCCGCTGCCGAAGATGCTCTCCAACTTTTGCGCAAATTCAGGTTCAAGGACAGCAACAGAAGGTTTTCTTATGCAGAAAAAGCTGCCCCTGCTACTGCTGATAATTGTCCTGACGGCCTTGGGAATATCGTTTTATCAGCCTTTTGATCAGCTGACTTGGTTCCTGGAAACCGTGCCGGTTATGCTCGGTATTGTCTTGCTGCTACTGACCTGGCGCAACTTCCCCTTGACACCATTGCTCTGTTGTCTACTCAGTCTGCATGCTTTGATTCTGATTCTGGGTGGTCATTACACTTACGCCAAGGTGCCGCTTGGATTCTGGCTGCAGGATTTTTTTGATTTCAGCCGCAATCACTATGATCGCATCGGTCATATCGCCCAGGGTTTTATTCCGGCCATTCTGGCTCGTGAGATTCTCCTGCGGCGTTCACTACTTCTACCTGGGAAATGGTTGTTCCTGTTGGTGACCAGTGTTTGTCTGGCTTTTAGTGCTTTCTATGAAATGGTGGAGTGGTGGACAGCATTATTGTCAGGGGAAGCGGCAACCGCTTTTCTTGGGACCCAAGGGGATATCTGGGATACTCAGTGGGATATGTTTTTGGCCTTGATCGGGGCTATGACAGCACAACTTCTGCTGAGCCGATGGCACAATCGCCAGCTGGTTGATGTTGATCCTGAGGTTAGTGTGAAGCTTTCGTCAACGATAAAAAAAATTACAGATTAACTTGATCATCCTACCCACCATTTATAAATAAACGACCCTATTACTCCAAAAATAACCAGTTCCAGAATAAAGAGCCAGAGAACGAACTTCTTTTCGCCTTGGCGTGCACGAAGTTTCTCCGGCATGAACTTGTTGAAGTCCTCGGACATATTATTCCAGGCTTCTTTAAAAATACTGTCCTGCTGTTTCTTTTTACTCATGTTGAGAACCTAGATA
>JAOZOH010000056.1 GCA_029933365.1 Desulfuromusa sp.
TCAAAATATAGTCGTCATCTGGAAGATAAACTATCTACCGGCCATAAAAATTGATGGCGTCGCAAAAAGTCCGACCCACGGCGTTTTAGCGTTTTTTCGAGACCTCGACATACAACATGTATGTCTTTGCCCTCGAAAAACCACTATGCCTTGTGGGACGAAATTTTTGCTTGGCCATCTGGTTTTTTTGCGAAGGCATCAACATTGACTACATCACCTCATAGAGTAGAAAATATGACAGAAACAAAAACAGAGGAAAACAAGGGAAAACTGGCATCTGCCGCATCCACCGAAGTTATCATTGAGTTCAATCAGGTCAATAAATGGTACGGCGATTTTCATGTACTGAAGAATATTGATTTTACCGTTCACAAAGGTGAACGGATCGTGATATGCGGCCCTTCAGGGTCAGGAAAATCAACCCTCATCCGCTGTATGAACCGTCTTGAGGAGCATCAATCCGGCAGTATTATTGTCGATGGTATAACTCTGAACAAAAATCTTAAAAATATTGATCATATTCGTACCGAAGTCGGGATGGTATTTCAAAGCTTCAATCTGTTTCCCCATCTGACCATTCTGGACAATCTTACCCTGGGTCCAATCTGGACTCGTAAAATGTCAAGAACTGATGCTCGAACCATTGCCTTGGAGTATCTCGAACGGGTTAAAATTCCTGAACAGGCCAATAAATATCCTGACCAACTTTCAGGTGGCCAGCAACAGCGCGTAGCCATTGCCCGCTCTTTGTGCATGAACCCCAGAATTATGCTGTTTGACGAACCGACTTCGGCGCTTGATCCGGAGATGATCAAGGAAGTCCTTGATGTCATGATTGAGCTGGCTGATACCGGGATGACGATGGTCGTGGTGACCCATGAAATGAACTTTGCCAAGACCATAGCCGATCGGGTAATTTTTATGGATGCGGGTGACATTGTTGAAGAGAATGAACCTAACGAATTTTTCAATAATCCCCAGCATGAACGAACTAAGCTATTTCTCAGTCAAATACTATGATCTCCCGGCATCATATTGGGGAATTTTTCTGGTGTTTATTCTGGTACAGGTTTGCCGAATTAGGGCTTGGAGATGGTTGCTCCTGCGGCCTGTCACCGCATTTTCTGCTTCATTCACCAAACATCGAAAAGATTGAGATTGTTCATGTTAGTCAGGTTCGCCGGGCTAAATGTAATCTACGTGATAATGCAGCATAAATTGCCAAAAAACGGATGGTCTGAGCGTAAAAAATTCGTTATGATAAGCCCCCAGCAGTTGCGTTGGGGGCTTTTTATTTTGGTGGTGATTTATGGACAATCTTGAGCTGTTTAGTGTCGGCGATGTTTCCACTCGGTATTTTGAAAATCTGGCAACGAAACGTGGGTTTGAGTGTGTGGCAGGAATCGATGAAGCAGGTCGTGGCCCACTTGCCGGTCCTGTCGTAGCTGCCGCGGTTGTTCTAGGTGAATGCTTTGATCTGCCGGGATTGACCGATTCAAAAAAACTGACAGCAAAACAGCGGGATCGGTTCTATCCTCAAATTCGTCAGCAGGCTACAGCTGTTGGTATCGGGGTTGCTTCGGTCTTAGAAATTGACAATATCAATATATTGCAGGCGACCCTGCTGGCAATGCAGCGTGCCGTTTCGCGTTTATCCCCGTTTCCCGATCACTTGTTGATTGATGGAATCACCCCACTACCGCTAAAAATATCTCAACAGACATTGATAAAGGGGGACAGTCGGTCGCTTTCAATTGCTGCGGCATCAGTTGTCGCAAAAGTTGTACGGGATCGGATCATGTATAGCTTTTCCAGACAATTACCCGTCTATGGCTTTGCAAAACACAAGGGCTATGGTACCCAGCAGCATCGACAGGCAATAGCCCAATTCGGTCCGAGTTACCTGCATAGAAAAACCTTTTCAGGAGTGAAAGAATATCTGGAGCGGGCTATTGACTGAAGCACGCTTGACCCTTGGAGCCTGGGGAGAAGATCGGGCAGCAGAATATTTGTGCCAGCAAGGGATGAAAATTTTAGAGCGCAATTTCCGCACTCCAGTTGGCGAGATCGATATCATAGCCAGATATAAATCGTGGTTGGTATTCATCGAAGTGAAAACGCGACGCAGCGCTGCTTTCGGGACGCCCCAAGAAGCGGTTGGAGCACGTAAACAACGGCAGATTATTCGCACGGCGCACTGGTATTTGCAAAATAATAAAAGCGCTAAATTGCAACCTCGGTTTGATGTTATCGCCATTCTGTGTCAGAGTGAAGACGGATTACAGATAACACATATTCCAGATGCTTTTTCTTTAGGAGGCTGACGGACTTGACGAATCGTAGCGAGAATTTAGCTGGTTGAGGACAGGTTTTTGTAGATTTGAGAGCTAATAGTACTGCTATTTGTCGAAAATATACGAAAATATGTACCAATCAGATGAATTCGCAGTAGATTCTTGTTAAGCCCGGCAACCTTCTAGTGGATTGAAGAATCTCATATCGTCATTGAACAGGAGCAAATATGGCTGGCCTGAACCTGAAAACTGCCATTAATCTTGCCGATTTTGGTCTCTTGCGGATCGGGGTTGCTACTCCGGAAATGAGAGTTGCCAACGTCGACTTCAATCTTGCGAAAATCCGTAAAACTATCCGGCTGGCTCAGGAGAAAAAATGCCGGTTGGTGGTTTTTCCCGAATTGTGCCTGACTGGATACACCTGTGCCGATCTGTTTTTTCAACAGCAACTACAACAAAAAGTTGAAGAAGCCCTTTTAAAATTAGCTCAATTGTCTGCTGCAGAAGAGATGACTCTGGTGGTTGGTGCCCCTGTCTCGATTTCTGGGAGATTGTTCAATTGTGCTGCATTTATATCGGGTGGTGAAATCTGTGGTCTGGTTCCTAAATCCTTCTTGCCAAATAGTGGCGAGTTTTATGAACAACGCTGGTTTTGTTCGGCTTCTGATTCCAACTCCGATTATTTACAGATAGGTTCACAGCAGGTCCCCTTTGGTACTGATCTGTTGTTTCAAGCTGAAGATTTCCCTAGTGCCCTGATTGGTATCGAAATTTGCGAAGATGCCTGGTCAGTTGCGCCCCCGAGTAGCTCGCAGGCATTGGCTGGGGCGACCCTTTTATTGAACCTGTCGGCAAGTCCGGAGATTCTTGGTAAACATGCTTATCGACGTGCCCTGGTAGAGTCCCAATCTGCTCGTTGTCTGGCTGCCTACGCTTATGCTTCGGCGGGGCCGAATGAATCGAGTACCGATCTGGTGTTCTCTGGACATTCCCTGATCGCTGAGAACGGTCAAATCCTGGCGGAGACCGAACGTTTTCAATTTGAGAGTCAGTTGGCGCTTGCCGATATCGATCTGGAACGTCTGTTGGGAGAGCGGCAACGAAACAGTGCTTTCGGTGTGGGAGCGCTTAAGCATGATTTCAGGATTCAACCGTTTAAAATTCATCCACTAGCTGTAAGGAAGTTCCGCCGCCCAGTCTCCAAAACACCTTTTGTGCCACCGGATGATGCTGAGCGGGCAGCCCGCTGTCAGGAAATTTTTCAACTGCAGACCAGTGGATTGATGACACGGTTGCGCCATACAGGCAGCCAGAAGGTGGTTATCGGTCTCTCAGGTGGCCTTGATTCAACCTTGGCTCTGTTGGTGTCGGTGAAAGCTTTCGATCGGCTGGGTCTGGATCGGAAGGGGATTGTCACCTTAACGATGCCCGGATTTGGCACAACAGAACGAACTCGTGGTAACGCCGAGGAATTAGCTGCACAGTTGGGAGTTGAGTTAAGGGTAATCCCGATTGACAAAGCGGTGCTGCAGCATTTCAGCGATATTGGTCACGATTCCAATCTTCATGATATTACCTATGAAAACAGCCAGGCCAGGGAACGGACCCAAATTCTGATGGATGTGGCTAACCAGGTTGGTGGTTTGGTGATCGGTACCGGTGATCTGTCGGAATTGGCGCTGGGGTGGTGCACCTATAACGGCGATCATATGTCGATGTATGCGGTGAATTGCGGCGTACCGAAAACACTGGTGCGTTATCTGGTTGACTGGTGTTCTAAAGAAGAATTCAGCGGCCGTATTTCTGCAGTACTGGAAGATGTTTGCGCCACGCCGGTTTCGCCGGAATTGCTACCACCCGATAGTGATGGGAACATCGAGCAAATGACCGAGGAGGTTGTCGGACCTTACGAATTGCACGATTTTTTCCTCTATCAGGTCGTGCGGATGCATTTTGCACCAAAGAAGGTACTGATGCTGGCTGAACAGGCTTTTGCCGACGATTATTCCCGCAGTGAATTGCTGCAATGGTTGCGACAGTTCTATCAGCGTTTCTTCAGCCAGCAATTCAAACGTTCCTGTTTGCCGGATGGTCCCAAGATTGGTACGGTGGCCCTTTCTCCGCGAGGAGATTGGCGGATGCCGAGTGATGCTGCTGTCAGCCTCTGGTTGAGTCAGCTGGAGGAATTGGAGTGAGTGGAACCCTTTATGTGGTGGCCACCCCGATTGGCAACCTTGAGGATATGACTTACCGCGCCGTGCGGATTCTACAGGAAGTCTCCCTGATCGCAGCAGAAGATACCCGCCACAGTCGTAAATTATTGAATCATTACAGCATTGATACTGCTCTGATTTCTTACCATGAGCACAATGAGGAATTTCGTTCTCCCCAATTGATTGCAAAGTTGCAGGCTGGGGAATCGATTGCGTTGATCAGTGATGCGGGAACCCCCTGTATTGCCGATCCCGGTTACCGTCTGGTTTTCAGTTGTCGCCAAGAAGGGGTTCAGGTTGTTGCTGTCCCCGGGCCATCGGCTGTGGTAGCAGCCCTTTCCATCTCTGGATTACCGACCGATGCTTTTCGCTTTGTCGGTTTTCTCCCTGCCAAAACCCATGGGCGCTGCCAATTCCTCGAGCAGATCAAAGATGAGCAGCAGACGATCGCCTGTTATGAAGCACCTCATCGATTATTATCTTCCCTTGCCGATATTGTGGAAATCTGCGGAGAGGATCGACCTATTGCGATTGCCCGTGAGTTGACTAAACGGCATGAAGAATTGTTCAGTGGCTCTGTCGGTGAAGCACTCGGATATTTTTCGCAGGGTTCGGTAAAAGGTGAGCTGGTGTTGTTGCTCGGTCCAGCTCTGCAACGTCAACCGGATGGGACGATCAGGGATGCACTGATCCGGCTGCGGGAAGCAAGTGATCTAAGTTGGAAAGAGATTGTTAAGCAGGTTGCCAAAGAGTTTGGAGTGCCTGGTAGTGAGGTTTATAAAGAATCTTTGGAGTTGCGTTAATCGCTGTATGTTACTATTTGTTTGGTTTCCCATTCGCTAATCAAACCACCGGATCCAAATAGAAACCAGCATGGATCATCCAAGGCCGCATGATAATTTGAAAATTTATGATTTTGTTCCGTCAAGATATGCTTGGCAAAGAGTATTTACCATAGCCATCTGCTTTACAGTTTTACACGGAACTTCCAACAGCTTAGGATTGGCTATGATTATTGAAAGACATCTTGCCCTTGAAATCGCCACATTCAACCTTTGCCTACTAAAAAGAAAATCAATAAATCGGGGAAGGTATTCCCCCGAAGAGGTGGTCATCGAAATAATCACCACTTCAGCTTCCTGCCCCTGAAACTTATCAACAGTGCCAACTCTAGCACCTTCAGGCAATTCCTTTTTCAGAAGGTTCACTTGCATATTATATGGAGCAACCACAAGGATATTTTCAAGTGTCACCCGATGGATATGTCCTTTTTTGCAGCGGAATGAATGCCGTAATAAATCTGACACCAACTCATTTACAACTTTGACCTCTTCAGGGCTGGATTGCGAACAACCATCGTGATCGGCAGCAATAAATCTGATGCCTGTTTCTGACAGGTGTACATTATGACCTTCTTGCAATATCAACTTTTGTTTAATATTTTGGATTTCTGCGGAAAGACGATCTTCATAAAACACTTGAGAAATGAAACTGCTGACATCTGGGTGCATTCTGTATGTCGTTGGAAGAAAAACGCCCTTATTTTCAGGTACAGTTGAATGGCCCTCCATCAGAAAGTCCAACGCTGAACTTCCTGAATTTCCAGGATGAATACCTTGGATAGGTTGCCCAAGTTGCATCTGATCGCCCAGCAGAATAATATTTTTAGCAGACAAACCCATAGCGACAATATTCGCCAAAGACACCTGCCCAGCTTCGTCGATGAAAAGATAATCAAATGTCTGGTTATTCTCATCCCGTGCAAAATACCACGCTGTTGCCCCAACAATATCTCCGTAAGCGTCGTCATTACTATACACGTCTCTGATCATTGAACCGTTTAGGCATGAGTCTTCGTTCCCGCGACTGCTTTTTTTTGAGCCGTTGATTGTCACACCCTGCTCGTTTGCATGACTTTCCACAGCAGATAGTAGATTGTTAATTGCTTTGTGGCTGTTTGATGAAACGGCAATCCGTTTGTTATCCAGAATTAATGACAGAATTATTCTGGAAGCCATATACGTTTTCCCAGCTCCTGGAGGACCCTGAATCGTCAGGTAACTATTGTTCAGATTCATGACTGCATTGATAGTTTCAGCAATGATATCCTTATTTTTATCAATGATCGGAGCACTGGGTTTCTTGCCAATAATTTCAGGATCATTTCTGCTCAGAATATCTTTGACCGCTTTGTAGTTTTGATGATCTTCATTGACCACACTCTGAGCAAAACGAAAAATCGCAATTTTCAACACATTATTGTTAATTGGGGGAGTAGGGCCAATGGAAAGCCGTGCTGGGAGTGGAGCCTTCCTTACGGATGATTTCAAGCTGATAATGTTCTGATCTGAATCAAGTTTACTGATTTTAGATATGTTTTCACCAGTTTCCGCAAGAGTACACCCCTTTCCCTCTTGGAACTTAAACTCCTGATTGGGAAATTTATATGTATAAACGTATGATCGCCCCTCTGAGTAAGGTTGCTCTACTTGTTCAAGGGATCCGATACATTCAGGATCATCGATTAACTCAGCTTCGCTCATGTCCTTACGAGAAAAAATTCCCCACCAAGCAGGCTTGTCAGATCGTCGGTAAAAATCAAGTAACTGACTGGTGAGTTTCTTCAGTTTATCAGATTTATCCCAGGAGTCTCTATCTTCCGGAAGATTGCAAGTCAATGCCGCAACCATGTCTGCCAGCAGTTCTTCATAATCTGAAACGGATTGGAATTTTCCCGAGCCTCCAATTTCTCCCATCTCACTTTCTTCAAGTTGCCTTGCGGATTCCGGCTGAATCGCCAGGAGCCATTCATAGAGCAGAAATGTAGATCGGCAATCATCCTCGTTATATTTTCGGATCGATTCCAGTGCCTCGTTGTCGCCGGTCAATTTCCATTTCTCATAATAAATGATACTTCCAACGGCATTGACAACTTCAGATTGGCGAGCTTCCATGTAGAATGTTTCCAGATTCTTGATGGAATAACCGGATTCAGAGATCATTATCCCTTCCTTCACCACTTTGTATAGGTCGACAAGTTTGTTGTGTCGTAACAATTCATCAACTTGCCATTCACGGGTGCCGTGAAGAGACATAAGTTTTTTAAGGGCTGATTCCTCGTAATGGGCATAATGGTAGATATGAGCCAGCGGGTATTTATTGAGGTGATCCCAGATAAAATCTATAAATTGCTCAAAGGATTTTTTCTCCTGTTGTCTGTCATGAGCCCAGAAATCTTTGAAGACTGGCATTCCTGTTTCAAAATAATAGAGACCGAAAAGATATTCGAGCCCACCTTCTTCAAGAGGGTCTCCCTCCATATCAAAAAAGAGATCTCCTTCTGCTGGCTCCGGGAGACGGTTGAACCCCCGCTGTGACAAAGGATCAACGGGAAGAATTTCATAATGGTTCTGTAGTGTTTTCCGCTTTCTTAATTGTAATGATGCTTGTTTCCGTAAAGTTTCGAAAGTATTGGCGTGCAATGTTGGAATCTTGGTATCCGGTGGGGCTGTTGCAAGATCTTGCAGAGTTGTCACTCCTGCCTGGACTAATTTTTTTCTCTGATCCTTTCCGATATTTGCCACTTGGGACAGGTGATCTTCCTGCCTCCATTTTCCATTACACAGATCCCGCCAGGAACAGTACACACAATGAGAGCAGGGCTCAGGGGAATGTGAATCTGGCTTCGTAATAAATTTCTTGAATCTGGATAAAACGGATGAATAATAGGCGTAGTACTCTTTCAATCGGAATGATTGATACGAACCGTCGCCTAGTTTCAGGTGAATATTTTCCGGCAGCTCTCCTTGAAAGCGCTGAAGAAGATCAGAATAAAAGCAGAGCTGAATGATGAATTTTGGTGTTGCGGACTTGGCAAGTTTAGTATCAATGACTTCGTAGGAATATGCCCCCAGAACCGACGGCTTATCGACTTTCCTGAGAAAATCAATATGTCCAATTCTGTCTTCATCCTTGAGAAATGCCTGAAAAATGATATCCATCCCAGACTCCAAAGCCTTGCGAGTATCTTTCAGTGCTGTTTCGTTGGAATTCTTACTAGAAGAAGCGATATCGACAACATTCGGGAAGTTTTGGCTGAGTTCCTCAAAATAGTTGTTTTCATGCTCGAACCCTTTCTGCTGTAGGATTTTCACATAATCATCATCAGGAGTTTTCTGTAGAGGGGATTCAAGATTCTGAATGTCGTATGCAGTAACGGACGGACAGAGCAGGTAATTTACCAGATCCGAGGCGGAATAGATTAATCGGCCATTTTTTGTTTTCTGCATTATTTATTTCCTGCTGCAAGTTGTCAGGGCAAACTCCAGTTAAAATGGCTGAGAATTGGTGAGAAAATCCTGAATTAAGTCCCTGATCCTAGCGATATCAGCTCCATTATCTTTCATTTTCTGTCCTGGCCTCAGGGAAAGTGCACCGACACCTTCAAACCAATTGCGACTATCGTGAGTGGGGAAGAGTGACGATTTCCGTCCGGGGAAAAGAATATAGCTCCCTGCAACATTTTTGATCGCATCACGATACGTGTGCATTTTATCAATATCTTCTTCCTTCCACACATTAATGGTGCCGTCTTCCTCTTCGCAATAAAAGCCATTCCGCTTGCCTTTATATTTCGCATCAAAGATGATTCTTCTACCATTTATTTCGATGACAATATCGGGGCGGAGGTCATGTGAAAAACTTTCTAGGATGGAAATCTTTTCATCATTATACTCACCATAGTTTGTGATTCCAGGTGAGCCGCCGAATGTTTTGTTGAAAAAAAGGCGTGCTCCGTTTTTGTATTTAATTCTGATCGCAGGTGCCAGAGCATGTTCTAGGTGTGTTTTGTTTATAATTTGATCAATACTGCTGGCAGCTGAAATTGTATCCATGATGTTTTTGATTTGAAAAAAGCACCAGTACTCATACAGCGTGGGAACATCTTTTGTTTCAACAAGGTGTTCAAAATCGGTCTGTAGAAAATCACAACGTGTTGCCAGTTGAAGCAGAGAATACAGGGAAAAAAGCTGCCGGTAGCCATCTCTTTTTTGCAGAACCTGTGAGTTTGCCGGGATGAATTTAAGTGGACCCACGTCCTGCCACATTCCGAGAGACAGAAAGTGAAATATTTTTTGGCACAGCATATTCAAATCTTCCTGAATATTTGGATTCAGACTGCTGCCTGTGCTGGAAATAAGTTCCTTTTGTAGTATTTCAATTTTCCTCAACAGCCCCTGCATGAAATGCTTGATAAAACGATTCTCGTTCGTATCTACTGTCTCATATTTAACGACCCTTGTGGCCTCGGAAGGAAACAGCCTTGATCCGACTCTCTCACTGAAAAAATTTCCAAGCCGGGTTTGCAAGAGGGGATGCCCATGTCGTAGTGATACGGTTGGACTTCGCATGATTGAATGTATGATGGCAGCATCAGCCGTATGGCAATCCTGAATAGCGCAAGGTATCGTTTCTTTTTTAAAAATACGATGCGGGTTGTGGAGGAAAAGAGCGGCAATAGCGTCAAGATCAGGAGACTGGTTCAGTAGATACTTTTTCAGAAAAAGGTACTCGATAAAAGCGGGATCTTCCCCCGGTGCTGATTTCGAGTAATGTTGCCCGACTGGCGTACCGAAGCTGAAAACAAGGCTTGAATACTGCTCTGCCAGTTCACAGAGCATCCCTTCGTAAAGTTCATTACTGATTTTTTTGTTATGAATCTTTAGCTGGAGTTGACCAATTTTCAAAAGACCAACAAAATTACGAAAATTTACTTCATAGATATTTCCCGGAAATGTGCCTTGGCAAAAGAAATTCGAGCTAAAAAGAGACGGAATGGTGTCGCCGTAAAAGCGGACATAGTATTTTTGCCACTCTTCAAGACTTGTCGGGTGCGAGAGGTCACTGAAATCAACGGCAATCTCTTCATCAGGGAAAAATGGATCATCAGATAAGGCCATTCGCAGGAATGGCTCATAGTTAATTACTGACATATTATTCGATAAAGCTTGCATAGCCCTGGATTGAAAGCTGGTTCAACATCTGGGCAATTTTCTTTGCTGCTCGTGGGAAACGAGCGGCTGAATCGTAGCTCCTCGCTTTTTTTAATAACTCCTCTGAGGCAGGAAGTGTTTCTTGATAGCAGAAGGAAAACAGGTTTAACAGTGGCTTTTCAAGTTTTGCTCTGGTCCCGTGAAATTTTGTCAGGATTTTTTGAACAATCTGGATATCTACAGCATCTTCTATATTGAATTCGTCCAGCTCTGCTTGGGCTAAATTGATAAATTTACCAAATTCGTTGACCACCCTGTAACCAAAGTGAAGATTATATTCCTGAAGAATTTCTGCCAAATCCTGAAGATATTCATTATTACTTTCGTGTTGCTTAAAATAGTGCAGGTAGTCATCTTTCCGGCAGAACGCACTATTGCTTCTGTCATAGAACGCATCGACGACTTCAGGGTTCTTGAGAAAAAAGTTCTCCGTGCGTGTTGGACTGCCGGAATACTCCTTCAGGTTCACCTCGTTAAATTCAATGACATTCGCGCGATCCAGAACCTTGGGACTGAACATATAGGTTGATTCATCGACATTGACCGTTCCGGTGAAAAAGACATTGGTCGGGATATGGATTTCACCAGGAACCTCCATGCCATTGATTGTGTTGGCACTGTCACAGGGGTGGAGGGGAATTGCTTCACCAGCGGGGTTGTCGTTGGTACGGCTTTCCATGATACTCAGAAAATCTGAGAAATAATGCTCAACTTTAGCAAGGTTCATTTCGTCCAGAATGACAAAATAAGGCTTATCTGGGTTGCCTTTTGCCCGGAGGAGAAGATCCAGAATTTTTGTGGAGTGGTATTTCTCATCGAGGATATTGTAGTACCCCAAGATGCCTTTGTTATCAACCCAATCAGGGCGAACTGAAACAAATGCAATCTGCTGCGCTGCTGCTTCAGGTTCTTCGTTCTGACAGATATATTGTGCAAAAATCTGAGCAATTTTAGTCTTGCCGGTGCCGGAAATTCCTGTGAGTAAAACAAACGGCTTGGTTTTCAACGCCAAGTAGTAGCGGGTAAGTATTTCGCGTGAGAAGAAAAAGCCTTCATGTGAAAAATAGTCGTAAAGATTTTCCGGCACAAACACTTCATCTATGAACTCATTTTCGGGATCAAAACTCAATGTCATTGTCCTTTACCTTTGGAATCATGTTCATATCGCTAAATAATAATCGACATATTTTACTTTTTTGGGAACCAGATAGGGAGTTTTTCCTCTGTAATTATGCGCCAATCATCTTTTAGAGTAAGTCCCCTTTTGATACAATCTCTTTCAATTTGGTCAAGCAGTTCTTTTTTTGACGTTTTGACTCCCCTAGATGTTAACGCCCTATGTGCATTTTCGGCATCTATTTTTGTAGGAAGGTACTCACCTGATGTGCTCTCTTTGGTTGTTTTATTAAAGGGTAAAGCGCAAGCTGGGTTCTTTTTTCCGTTGAAAACGACTAGCTGGATATGCTCATTATTTTCATACAGATTGTTTAAATGACCAGCATATTCCCCATTTCTCAAATCATTGATACGCAATTCATCAAAATGCTGATCACCAAATTTTATTTCACTGGAGTTGTCCAAAATTAAGTGTGCAATATGCCCAAACAATGTCCTATGTTGAACTCTGCCATGCTTATTAAAAAAATATCCACGGGAATGATAGTCGTTACTATCTGGATTTTGTCTTTTCTTTTCAACCTTTATAGCTTCATGAATGTCATTTATCTTGCCGCCTTTTAAAAGAATCTCGTCAATGAAATCTGTCATCTGTTGCGCCATGCACCATTCCTTTCAAAAAAATGAACATAATCAGT
This sequence comes from Desulfuromusa sp., assembly GCA_029933365.1. The sequence continues at coordinate 12,375 of JAOZOH010000056.1, forward strand.
ATCGATATTTATTATGAGATCATCGAGTTTGTAAATCAAGGAGTCAATTTTTCCCAACCAATGCCATCTGTTAGTTTCCAGATTGTATCCCCTACTTTAACCGTTGCCCCCAATATACAAACAATTATTTGGTACTCCAGACTATTTTTGACTGTCTTCCCCTGGAATTTCACCCCAGAAACAGAGGCAATATTTGTCCCATAAAATAGACCATATGTTTTGTCAATGGGTTCCCCTTTAATGTAATTGATAGAGATTGAAGAAGTGAAGTTTTTTCTACGAGAAAATATTTGAACATTATGAAAGACAGACCCTGCCATACGGGTGTTATTGGCAATAACCAAGGTTCTACAACCAAAGATTCTGCGCACTGAATTTGGTTCAATATAAATATTGCTGTATAGTTTTATGGTTTCCTCCTTGGTCTGGATGCCATGATAATAAACCACGTTTGTGTCATAATAAGTCATACTTACTTTCGGATGGAAGAAATTAATGTGTTCTCGCAATTTCTGGGTATCACACAACTTTGGTCGGCTAACCGGGGTTTTCGTTGACAGTGGGAGCAAACCACATTAAGTTTCCCCTATTGTGACTCACGGTTGATAAGTGGTTACATTGCCATACGGCAGGTTGCTTTTACGGTCTCAGCATTTATTCTTATAAATTCCAAAATAGCGGGAGGGGTACATACCATGTCCTATGAAACCAAATCTTTGGGTTGGGCACTTAAGCAAATACATCCTAGCCATCCCCAGTTTTTTATTCCTGCCATGCAGCGACCCTACGTTTGGAAGCAAGATAATTTGATTGCACTGTTTGAATCAATATATCAAGGCTTCCCGATAGGAACTTCTCTCATCTGGCGCACCAAATACGATAATCCAAAAGACCTTGGAGCTGGCCGTGTATTTTGGATTGCAAAACAGTACAGTAGAGATATGCAACCCAAGCAGGCTCATCTTGATCAGGATGAGCCCATCACATTAATACTTGATGGACAGCAGCGCTTAACTTCTCTCAATATTGGCACGAGGGGAGAGTGGTATAAAAATGGAAAGAAATGGAAACTTTGCTTTGACCCTAATTATGCAGATAAAGGGTCGTTTAATTTTTTTGATTTCACTAACCCTCATACAGGCCATTTGATCACATGCGAAAAGATACTTCGTTGGGAAAATCGAGATGTGTTTGATCAAGATATAAAACGATACCTTTTTCAACATCCGAAAAGTCAGGGCGATGGACCAGACAATCGTGAACAAAATTTCCTCACTTTAAGGCAGCGTTTTTGGGAAGTAGATGCTTATTGTTATGGTGTCTACCAAGCTGAATCTATGCAAGATGCGTTACAGGCTTTCTTGTTGGCTAACGACACTGGCAAGCCACTCGAAAGAACCGATCTTATTTCTGCTTTATTACAGATCTCATGGGACAATTACTCTGCACGTGAGGTCATTGCTGATTTAGTCACTGAATTAAATAAAAAATTTCTTCCTAAATCTGGACCCTTTGACCGGAAAAAAATACTCAATATTTTTCTCATATCTGCACCATCTAATATTAATGCACAATACAGGGTTAAGGAATTCAGTAAAGAAATCATACAAGAGTTGGAAAACTACTGGCCTACGTTTAAACGCGTAATGGTAGCAGTAGTGGCACAATTGAAACGCTGGGGATTAACCAATAATGGTTGCATGTCTTCAGCCAACGCTCTGATCCCTCTTGTCAGGTGGGTAGTAAACAACAAACTTGACTTTGCCACAGAAAACAAAGCAACACTGGTTGAAATAGAAAAGGCTAGGAAATGGTTTATTTCAGCATTGTTCAGTTCTGCATTTAGCGGTAATTCAGCTAAAACAATAAATGCGGCACGCAAAATTGTGGATGACTCTGAAGGTTCAAGCTTCCCGTTCACCGCTCTACATGCCGAGATGGACTCCCACCATTCTCATGATCTCATTTCTGTAGCAGGGGTTGTTCGCTTTATAAAAGGATTAAGCTATAACGATGGCGGTTCTAATCTTAGATTAGTATTGATGCTTATCAAGAAGAATCTGAATAGCGATTACAAATATGAGCTTGATCATATTTTATCCAAAGCCCAACACGAAGAGAGGTATCCAGTAACTGTACATTCTATTGCAAATTTGCAGTTACTTACAAAAGAAGAAAATAGCCAAAAATCCAATCAAACCCCTGCCAGACTTTGGAATCAAGATGCCTTTGATGGTGATTGGCGCGAGAATAATCAGCTTCCACGCGACAAACAGGTAGAAAATGCTACAGCGATTTATGATGATCCTGAACGATTCTGGCAACAACGAAGGGATCTTATCGCAGAATTGGTTTGTGACGCACTAGAAGTTCAAAAATTGTGAATCTAATTCGACAGATTTATGCGCTTAATCAAAACGGAAGCATGGTTTCCCATTGCAAGAAAATTGAGGTGAATTAAAATTATTTTGTAAAAAAAATAAGGATCGTTGATATGGGTACGAGTGTTAATCACGCAGCACTAAAGATTCGCCAACGTCAGGAGCGCCATAATTATGGTAAATATCTTGGTCTTCGGGTTCATAGATCTTTGAGTTGGCTGAATCGGGCCGAATTGTGTGAAAATGATAACGATGCAAAGGTGATATTTCTCTGGATTGCATTTAATGCGGCCTATGCCAATGAAATTAAACCTGATTATCGACCTAACGAACACCGATTGATTTATCTTTTTTTAAAACGCTTATGTCAGCTCGATGATAAAAACCGTTTGGAAAATATTGTTTGGTTTGAATTCACCAAAAGCATTAGGGCATTATTGAATAATAGGTATATTTTTCAACCATTTTGGGACTATCGAAATGGTGCAATTAGCGAAAAGACTTGGGAATTGAAGTTTGAAAAAGCTAAAGTTGATGCCAACTCTGCCCTTGGTAGTAGAGATACTCCAATGGTTCTGGATATAATTTTATCCCATATTTATACACTAAGAAATCAACTTATACACGGTGGATCAACTTGGAATAGTCAAACTAATCGTGAACAGATGAAAGATTGTGCCAAGTTTATGGAATGCTTGGTGCCGGTGATTATTGAAATTATGATGGATCACAATTCTGAACTATGGGGGCAGGCATGCTACCCTGTGGTTTAAAACTGCGGCTCTGAACCGAGTATCCTGATTCATTACCATCTACCTTTTCTTTTTGTTGGTTGTTTTTACGACATGTGATGAGCTGCATACGGGAACGTTGGAGCAACGTCTTGAAAAATACCAAAAGGCATAACTCTAATGGGGGAAAATAGGATCTTGAAAAGATAGTTTTTGGTGTTTTAGCGTGAGGTTTTCAGCATAGCGGTGCGCTAGAGGGGTTTCTTTGAGACCCGTGGGTAAAGCTGCTTGATTTTAACTTTCTGAATAAAAGTATCAGCCCCAAGAAGTATTTGACCGGTCAGATTCTTCCAGAGAAATTGTTTCTTCTCCTTACTGACGAACTCACGATAGGGTTGTTGTCAACATCAACCAGCATGACGCTTGACGTTACGCGTTATATTTATTAAGATGTCAAATATGATCCAGTCTTTTAAATGCAAAGAAACGGAAAAAATATTTAACCGGACTTTCTCCAAGAGATTTCCGAATGATATACAGCGAGTGGTATTGAGAAAACTGCGCATGCTTAACCGTTCCACAATTTTAAATGACTTAAGAGTCCCACCCTCCAATCGCTTGGAGCTATTAAAAGGTCGCAGAAAGGGGCAACACAGTATCAGGATCAATGACCAGTGGAGAGTTTGCTTCAAGTGGCGTGACGGTGATGCTTTTGATGTGGAAGTAGTCGACTACCATTAGGAGAGAATGATATGAAAAAGATTGATCCCATACATCCTGGTGAGATTCTGTTTGAAGAATTTTTGCTCCCTATGCACTTGAGTCAGAATAAAATTGCGAATGATATGGGGGTTCCCCCTCGTCGGATCAATGAAATTGTGCATGGTAAAAGAAAAATAACTGCTGACACGGCGCTTCGCCTCGCTCACTACTTTGAAATGTCACCTCAGTTCTGGCTTGGTTTGCAAATGGATTATGACCTTGATGTCGAAGCGGACAGACTTGCTGACCGCTTGCCTGCTGAAGTAAAAACATATAATGCAGCATAACCACTTAGCTGGGTAAACAGGCAAATATGTCAAGGGGGTGGCGAAGGAGTTCAATATGCTGGACAGCAATGTTTACAAAGAATCGCTGGAATTGTGGTAGCTGATATGCTGCGCCTGGTCATTTTCTTCTCGTTCGTCATTGTCTTTTTTTCTGCACCATCCGCTTTTGCCTTGCTTCCCGAAGAAGTTCTGCTGATTGTCAATCAAAACGAGTCTGCTAGCCTGGAATTGGCCACGTATTATCAGGAACAACGCCAGATCCCTGCCGGGAATCTTCTGGCTGTTTTGTTGCCAACCAAAGAAGATTGCAGCCGCAGCGATTATCAACAGCAACTGGTCGCTCCTCTTCGTGACTACCTTTCTTCTCATCCCGCAAAGAAAATCCGCTGTCTTCTCCTTTTTTACGGGATACCGCTACGGGTTGCTGCTCTTGAACTTTCGAATTCTGACCGGGAAAAGGTCGAAAAACTCAAGTTCTCCAGAAAAAATATCAACTGGAAGCTGGAGAATGAGGAACTCTTTGACGAGGGGAAAACACAATTTCAGCAAGAGCTGAAACAGCTTGATGCTCAAACAAGGAAGCTGCGCCATTCAGGCGAACGTGCCGCTATCGACTCGGAACTCGCGCTGGCTTTGAATTCTTCATATCCCCTTGATCGCTGGTTACCCAACCCCTATTTTGTCGGTTACGCTCGGCAGAAGCGCCTACTTCCTTTCAACAAAGATCAGGTTCTGTTTGTTTCCCGCCTTGACGGGCCGACCCCTGAAATTGTGCGTCGGATGATTGATGATAGCTTGTATGCTGAACAGAGTGGTTTGCAGGGACAAGCCTATTTTGATGCCCGTTGGACGTTGCCTGAGAAAAAGAGTCTTAAAGGTTATGCCCTCTACGATGCGTCGATCCATAAAGCCGCAGCGTTAACTGAGAAACTCAGTGCTTTGTCTGTCCATTTGGATCAACAGGAGCGTTTGCTGCAGCCAGGTGAAGCTCCACAGACAGCGCTCTATTGTGGTTGGTATAGCTTGGGGAAATATGTTGATGCCTTCGACTGGCAACGCGGTGCGGTTGGCTATCATATCGCCAGCAGTGAATGTACAACGTTAAAAAAAGAGGGAAGTCAAGTTTGGTGCAAGCGGATGCTGGAAGATGGCGT
>JAOZOH010000358.1 GCA_029933365.1 Desulfuromusa sp.
AACTTAACGGCAAGAATCGGCTTGGTGTCCAGATTATATTGAATTCTGATGCTGGAACCACTCGCGACTTTCAGTCGTTCCGGGGTCAATTGGTCGAGTCGTTGCAGCTGCTGCCAGTCAAATAGCGATTGCAGGGCGACCAGCAGATCGATTCTTTTCAGGTCGCTGTTGTTTTTCGCATTGCCGATAAACGGTAAAAGCCAGTTATCTATATTTTTCAATAGTTTGTCATGAGAAAGTTCAGGCCAATTCTCATCTGAATAAGACTCTCTGATCAACGCAACTCGGGCGCGAAAAGTCTCTACCGCCGGGGTCCAGTTCAACCGTTCCAACCCTTCCGAGCGCAGAGCTCCCAGAACCACTTCTGTTGTCTCTTCCTCTGAGGCGGTTGCCGGTTTCTCCACGAGGTTCAGTTTGCCAAACCGCTGTACTTTGCGGGCGAGAACGCGACCTTCCTTAGCGTCCCAGAAAACCTCTTTCCGCCATGGGCAGTCGGGGTAGAGTGCGAGAATGTCAGATAATTCCAGAGATGTGGCCTGAACGATTTGTCCTTCCTGTCCTCGTTTGTCGCTGAGTTCCGTTGCCACCAAAAATTTTTCTGCAGTAAGGGGAGAATTTTCCATCAGCTGACCGCCTTGCCCAGAGACGAACAGATAGCGGTTGCTTTCGCCGTTACGCAGGCGTCCGATCCGATCCGGAAACGCACAGGCCAGCAATTGGCCGATCAGTGCCCGATTGTTGCCGGGAAACATATCCCTCGGGGACAGATTGTAACGCTTGCGCCAGTAGGCGGATGCTCGTTCGATGTTCCGGTATTCCTCCAGTCGCCCCTGTTTACGCCGTTTCCAGAGTGATTCCAAACGGGTTTGCAGATCCTGATCGTTTCGCCGTGAGGGTTCGGATAACAGTGCAACCAGATCACAGGCCAACGGCAGGCAATCAAGTTTTTCCGCCGCCATCAGCAAACGGCCCAGGCGTGGGTGGGTTGGAAGCCTGGCCAGACGTTTACCGAGAGGGGTCAGTTGCAGCGAGTCGTTCAGTGCCCCGAGGAGTTGCAGCAGTTGCCGTCCGGCATCCAATCCGCCTGTTGGTGGAAGGTCGAGCCAGATCAGCTCCAGCGGATCGGTGATGCCCCAGTTGGTCAGTTCCAGCACCAGTGGGGTCAGATCGGCGTTGCGGATTTCCGGTGGGGTGAAGGAGAGTAGACTGCCGTGGACTCCTTGATTCCAAAGCCGGTAGCAGACACCGGGGCCGAGTCGCCCCGCGCGTCCG
>JAOZOH010000359.1 GCA_029933365.1 Desulfuromusa sp.
ATTCCGGTACCATCGTTCCCATGTTCAATCAGATGGTCGATGCCAGTTCCGATAAGCTGGCACATGGAGCCATCTCAGGACATATGGAGGGAGATGGTCTCAGACTCGCTGAGCGTTGGTGGTTCAAGTAAGACAGTCGATTTTTTGGTTTGAACGCAAAGGCCGGGGGTATCCCCCCGGCCTTTGCGTGTTTGGTGTGTTTTTTGTAACCTGGTTGCCCGGGCGTGCTGTTGATTTTTTGATTAGCCAGCAGCAGAAATGATCTCCTGCAACAGCTTCTCAATAGTCTCCCGGTATTCGTCCATATCCGCAAGGGATTTCAGACTTTGTAATGCTTGCGGAATTTTATGATCGAAGGGGATGCTGCCAATAATTTTCCCATCAAATTCAGCAGCAGTCTGGACTATCTTATCCTCAACTTCAGCATTGAACCCCGCCTTGTTAAGTAACACAAGATGGGGAATAGAAAACTTTTGTATCAGTTCCGCTAAACGGCGGTAATCAGAAAGACCCGAGAGACTTTCTTCGACAACTGCCAGCACCACATCAACCCCTGTGATAGATGAAATTGCCTGACAACTGGTACCTGGCGGTCCATCGATGACTATGTAGGCAATATCTTCCTTTTTTGCAATAGCTGAGGCTTCACTTCTAACTTTGGTGATCAGTTTGCCACTATTGTCTTCCCCCGGGATTAAATCGGCATGAATCAGATAGCCGTTGTCGATGGAGCTGACGTACCAGTCGCCACCTTTACGTTCAGCCATACTGATGGCGTTTTCGGGGCAGACAAAGGCACATGCTGCACACCCCTCACAATCAGAATCGATTATTATTTTACCTTCTTCACTCTGGCTGATTGCATCAAATTGACAGGCTGATAGACAGGCTCCACAACCGGTGCATTGATCATGATCGACCTGAGCGATATCCATTCCAAAGTAGGCGGTGGTTGATTGTTGTACGTGGGGCAGCAAGATCGGTAGATTTGACGCGTTAACATCGGCATCAACAGCGACGACCGAATCCATCATTTTAATAATTGAAGCGGTAATTGAGGTTTTTCCGGCTCCCCCTTTACCACTGAGTATTGATATTTGTCGGGTCATGAGTTTGTTAACTCCTGATTTCTGTAAAAAAAACTAGATGGATAAGCAAAACTTTTGTCCCACAAGGCTCAGTGGTTTTTCGAGGGCGAAGATATACAACATGTATGTCGAGGTCTCGAAAAAACGCTACAACGCCGTGGGGCGGACTTTTTGCGAC
>JAOZOH010000179.1 GCA_029933365.1 Desulfuromusa sp.
CGTAAACACCTGGGACAGCCCCCGATGGATCTGGGGACAGTCCCGCGTTTACTAAATAGCAGTGGCTTAGCAGAATTACGCACTGCTGCGTTACGTACAGTAATTGTTTGTGAGAACAGAAATGCCCTTACTTGAAATAGAAAATTTAACCGTTGAATTTGGTAGCCAGAAAGCTCCTTTCAGAGCTGTTGATAATGTCTGTCTAAAAATCGACAAGGGTGAAGTGGTTGGTATAGTCGGGGAGTCAGGATCGGGGAAATCGGTCACTGCTAAAGCGATTATGGGACTGATTGATTGGCCGGGGCGGGTGATAGCTGAGAAACTGGCGTATGCTGAGCAGGATTTGCTCGCGATGCCAGATAAACAGCGGCGTAAGATTACCGGGCGTGAAGTGGCCATGATCTTCCAGGAACCCATGACCAGCCTTAATCCCTGCTTTACTGCCGGCTATCAGATTGCAGAAGCCCTCAAGATCCATGCAGGTGGGAGTCGCACCGAACGGCACGCACGGGCCCTTGAATTATTGGAGCAAGTGGGGATTCCAGATCCTCAGGCGCGGCTTAAGGCTTTTCCTCACCAGCTTTCGGGAGGGATGAGTCAACGGGTGATGATCGCCATGGCGATTGCCTGCAATCCTCAGCTGTTGATTGCTGATGAGCCGACCACCGCTCTTGATGTGACCATTCAAGCGCAAATTATCGATCTGTTACTTAATTTACAACGTCAACGACAGATGGCTTTGATATTGATTACCCACGATCTTGCCCTGATTGCGGAGGCGACGCAGCGAGTGGTGGTTATGTATGCTGGCCAGGTGGTCGAAACTGGCCCGGTTCCAGAAATCTTTGAAACGCCACGCCACCCCTATACCGCAGCACTCCTGGAGGCTTTGCCGGAACGCTCTGTCGGTCAGGCGCGCTTACAGACAATTCCCGGAGTCGTACCTGGACAATTTGATCGCCCGACCGGGTGCCTTTTGCATCCCCGCTGTCGGTTTGCAACTGACCGCTGCAGACAACAGGCTCCACAGTTAGAAAATGGCTTGGACGGACGACAGGTTCGCTGTTATACGCCGCTGGATGCAGCAGGGAAGCCACAGTTATGAGTACTCAAAATCTAGTCCTTGAGGCCCGGAACCTGGCCCGGTTTTACGAAGTTTCCCAAGGGGCATTCAAACCTACCGCAGTGGTAAAAGCTCTTGATGGGGTCAGTTTTCAAGTTGAGGCGGGGAAAACTCTGGCAGTGGTTGGAGAGTCTGGATGTGGAAAATCAACTTTGGCTCGCCAAGTGACCATGATTGAACGCCCAACCAGCGGAGAGCTCAATTTTGACGGATTTGATCTTGTGAATGCCTCGGATCAACAATTGAAATCTGCCCGGCAAAGGGTGCAGATGATTTTTCAAGATCCATATGGGTCACTCAATCCGCGCAAAAAAGTTGGCACAATCATCGGTGAGCCGCTGACCATCAATAGTGATATAAGCAAAGAAGAACGAGAAGAGCGGGTGCGTAATATAATGGGGAAAGTCGGCTTGCGCCCTGAGCATTATAGTCGCTATCCGCATATGTTTTCCGGTGGGCAGCGACAGCGGATTGCTGTTGCCCGTGCACTGATGCTGGAGCCAAAGCTGGTGGTTGCAGATGAACCGGTTTCTGCTTTGGATGTTTCAGTCCAGGCACAGGTTCTCAATCTGCTGATGGATTTACAGCAGGAGATGACCCTGGCGTTTCTCTTTATTTCTCACGATCTGTCGGTGGTGCGACACATTGCCGATGATGTCTTGGTGATGTACTTGGGGCAGGTTGCAGAATCGGGGACTACCGAACAAATTTTCAAGAATCCCCGTCACCCATATACTCGAGCTTTACTCGCCTCTACTCCACATTTACAAGCAAAAAACCGTCAACAACGGGTGGTCTTAACTGGAGAAATCCCTTCGCCCCTGTCGCCACCATCCGGCTGTGTATTCCACACTCGCTGCCCTTATGCCAATGATCGCTGTACGACAGAAATCCCGGTTGCATCTCTGCTGGCTGACGGTCAGCAGGTTGCTTGTCATGGGGTGGAAGAAGGACGGATCTAAGTCATGGGGAATCTTTTGTGCTCGCTGATCTGATTTTCTCGGTAGCTATCACCGCCCCTATTTTCTGTATCCTTGGGTTGGGCATTCTCTTCAAACGAATCGGCTGGATTACCAATGAATTTGCCAAGCTTGGTTCTGCTCTGGTCTTCAAGGTCACTTTGCCTTGTTTGCTGTTTGTCAAACTGGTAGAGACAGATTTCCGCCACGATTTGCCGATCCGACTGGTTGTTTATGCCCTTATTTCCACAACCCTGATCTTTTTCTTTCTCGACCGGGTTATCAGCCCTCGCTTGAAGAACCCCCTGGATCGCGGGGTTTTCGTGCAGGGGGCTTTCCGCAGTAATATGGGGATCATCGGCCTGGCATTCTGTTTAAGTGCCTTTGGTGAGGGGGCTGTTGCCAAGGCCTCTATCTATCTGGCAGTGATGACCACTCTCTACAATATTCTTGCGGTCATTACCCTGTTACGGCATCAGGATGGAGTTCCCGGACGGGGTGAACTCTCAAGAATCTTTGTTGGGATTTTGAAAAATCCATTAATTCTGTCTATTGGTGCCGGGATAATTCTTTCCCTGGCAGAGATTCGGGTTCCGTCAATTTCACTCAATACTGGCAGCTATTTTGCCCAGATGACTCTTCCACTGGCTCTGCTGTGTGCCGGAGCGTCCATTCGATTGCAAGATTTTCAAATTTCCCGCCCCCTCTACTGGGCAACGACGGGGAAATTACTGTTTGTCCCGCTTCTGATCACTCTGGGAGGGATGGTTCTCGGTCTGCGGGGTGAAAATTTAGGTATTCTCTACCTGATGTGTGCTGCTCCCACTGCAGCTGCAAGCTATCCGATGACACAGGCGATGGGAGGCAATCATCATCTGGCGGCCGCAATTATTGCCGCGACTTCGTTGGGGTCGATGATTTTTACCACCCTCGGAATTTTTCTCATGCGGAGTTTTCAGTTGATTTAGGAGCCTGTCAGGCTATCCATGAGCCGACAGATTGCTAGGGGACTGCTATAAAACCTCTAATAAATCGACTGCTCTGATTCAGCATCAAAGATGTGCAGATGAGTCAGATCAAGGGTCATCTGCAGCTGATCCCCGGTGGAGAAAAGTCGTCGTCCTTCCGACCGGGCAACCAGATTTGCTCCCTGAATATCCATGTGGAGGTTGGTTTCATTGCCAAGGGGCTCAACAATTTTGATTGTGCCATCAGCGATAAAGGTAAGTTCCGCGGCAATTTTATCATCCTCATGGGCGATAAATATATCTTCAATGCGCAGACCCATAATGACTTTTTGCCCCTCATTGAATTGGGTATTCTCTTTTGTTGGAATTGGAATCTCCAATTGCTCGCTGAGCTTAAGTTTCTGTTGATCACCGGCGTTGATAATTGTTGCCGGATGTAAATTCATTGGGGGTGAACCCATAAAGCCTGCAACAAAGACGTTGGCAGGGTGCTGGAAGATCTCCATCGGGTCCCCTGCCTGCTCAATGTAACCGTCCCGCATGACGACAATTCGATCTGCCAAGGTCATCGCTTCAACCTGGTCATGGGTCACATAAATGATAGTGTTCTGCACCTTGTGGTGCAGTTGTTTGATCTCCAGCCGCATCTGAGTCCGCAATTTGGCGTCAAGATTGGAGAGGGGTTCGTCAAACAGATAGACCGCTGGGCGGCGTACGATCGCCCTCCCCATGGCAACCCTTTGACGCTGTCCACCCGATAATTCATGTGGTTTGCGGAACAGTAGTTCATTCAGCTCCAGAATCGCGGCGACCTCTTGCACCCGTTTTTCAATCTCATCTTTCGCCATTTTCCGCAAGGTGAGGCCAAAAGAGATGTTTTTGTAGACGTTCATGTGGGGGTAAAGGGCATAATTCTGAAAAACCATCGCCGCATCCCGATCCTTCGGGGCCACATCGTTCACAACTCGATCAGCAATCTCAATTGTCCCGCCGGTGATATCTTCCAATCCCGCAATCATCCTTAATACCGTTGATTTACCGCAACCAGACGGGCCAACCAACACCACAAATTCTTTGTCAATAACGTTCAGGTTGATGCCGTGAACAATCTCCAACTTGCCATAACTTTTGAAAATATCTTTTAAAATTACATTGGCCATTGAACAAAAACTCCAGTAGATAAAGGCTTTTTAAGCTGTTGATATTATAGTCAGATTTATTTTATAAATTTCTTCATCAAGCCATTGACGAATCGCATTTATTAGTCTTTACTTTACATTGTTGGTGCTTGATTTGTTTCTGCTGAATACTTTGCACTATTCGTACTGTTTCTTGCAAGGAATTATATGTCGGGGATGACAATATCCTCAACCAAACTCAGGAGGAAAATATGTCGAAAATTAAATGTTTCTGGCTTGTTATGGCGGTCGCTATGCTGATCAGTTTTGCCGGGTCAGCGTTTGCAAAACCAATAGAAATTCATTGGTGGCATGCAATGCGCGGTGCGCGAGGTGAAGTGGTACAGCACATTGTTGATCAGTTCAATAATTCTCAGTCTGATTATAAAGTCATTCCAACCTACAAAGGTGCTTACGACGAAGTCGTCAACGCCGGAGTCGCAGCAGTTCGAGCCGGTAAGCAGCCGCATATCCTGCAGTCATTTGAGGTTGGGACCCAGACGATGATGATGTCTGGAGCCATTTATCCCGTCTATAAATTAATGGCAGATAATGGTTACAAAATTGACTGGTCTCAGTATTTGCAGCCGGTACTCTCCTATTACATGAATGCCGATGGTAACCTGATGTCGATGCCATTTAACTCGTCGACTCCGGTGATGTACTACAATGTTGATTTGTTTAAAAAAGCTGGTATTCCGATGCTGTCCAAGGATAAGCCGATTACCTGGGA
>JAOZOH010000360.1 GCA_029933365.1 Desulfuromusa sp.
CAGCGGGGTCAACACTGCGCTGATAAGACAAATCACTCATAATGGGTTCTCCTCTATCCGGGGACTTAATTGACAGATCAATATAGGCACAGCATCTTGTATGCCTCAGTTGGAGGAAATACTAGTCTTCAGAGATAAAAAGGGTCAATGCAGCATTGGTGATAGGTTGCTATGAACTTGTGAATGGTAATTTACGGTGGTCAGTGAATTGGTCGTTTATTTCAGGCCAATTTTTTTGGAGAAATCTGTAGCTTTGTTACGACTGACGGGCAAACGGATGTCGCTGTTTTGAATTTGAAGATAATAAGATTGACGTTCTTTGATAATTTTTTCGACTTTGGACAAATTAACCATATAGCTGCGATGAATACGGTAGAAATGTTCCGAAGGAAGCCGTTCCTCCAAAAATCTTAAAGAAAAATCACAAAAATAAACCCCACTGTGAGTATGAACCTTCGCATAGATATTGTCGGCTTCCAGATAAAAGATATCGGCGGGATCAATCAGAGTAATTTCTTTCCCGGAATTTACTGGGATTTTAATAAAACGGTGGTCTTTATTCGTGATAAATGGAGTAATGTCATAAACTAGCATACAGTTCAGAGAATCTTCCATTTTGTGATCTATCAGGGGAATGAGCTTAATGAACAGATAACGGTCACTCTGGTGAATACTGATTCGCTTGAATGAAAAGGGAATTGGACGACTGGAATCTTTCATCAATCGCACCATTGCCCGGATTCGTGTCTGAATGCGTTCGCTATGCAAACCCATGATATCACCTGAAAACAAATCTTCTTTATGCACCCCGGGGAAAATCAACATCAACGCCCGGTTGATATAAGAGACCGAGAGATTATCATCAAAAATAACAATCCCTGGGTCCATTTGTTCAAGTAAATTAAGCAGCCTATCGCTATTCATAGAATCGAAAAACCCTTAAATGGGTGAATCTCAATAACCAATCTTTGTGTGTGGAAGTCTAAAACATATATTATCAAGGTCTCGAATGTCACCATTAATATTGCGACCTCTTTGGAGTAATGAGAATCATCAATAGCGTACTCCTATGACAGCTATGACAGAATTATCCTGCTACTGGATTGTCTATCTCGATAAAAGCCATAATTGAGGGTACTATTTAATAAGAGTTGCTCTTAAAAACAGAAGCAAAACGTATCTTGTACGACTGGGTAGTAACATTTATCTGTTTGATTTAACGAAACATTTGTCGCGGGAAACGAAATATGTTCTACTGTCGC
>JAOZOH010000057.1 GCA_029933365.1 Desulfuromusa sp.
TCGAGTAGTCTAACTCAAATGAAGTAATTCTCCAATTCACGCTGAACCAAGACACTTGGATTGAATAAGTGGTTCAAAAATCTAAGTTGCACCCAGAGGTTCAGCGGTGATTTTTGAGACGCTTAGGCAATTCAATGACTTATGCTATTTGCTGTCGAGTATTCATTGATTCAAGTTAGAAACAAAAAAGCGCCCAAAAGGGCGCCAAGAAAAAGATTTTGAAACTATTTTATATTCCCAAATAAGCTTTTCTTACATCATCATTAGCCAACAGATTGTCAGCAGAATCAACCACAGTGATCCGCCCATTCTCCATCACATACCCTCGATCAGCTAATTTCAATGCCTGGTTAGCGTTCTGCTCAACCAAGAAAATCGTCGTATTGCTCTCTTTGTTGATCTGGCGAATAATTTCAAAAATCTGCTTAATAATCAACGGCGCTAATCCCAGAGAAGGTTCATCAAGCAGCAAAACTCTGGGTCGTGCCATCAGTGCCCGGGAAATTGCCAACATCTGCTGTTCCCCCCCCGACAAGGTACCACCAAGCTGATTACGGCGTTTTTCAAGAATTGGGAACAAGGTCATGACATAGTTCATATCCTGCTGGATCAAACGCTTATTCTTGCGCAAAAAAGCACCCATTTCGAGATTTTCCCGTACTGTCAGATCAGGAAATATCCGTCTCCCTTCAGGAACCTGGACAATACCTTTATCTACAATTTTCTCAGCACCAAGTCCCTGGATTGGATCACCATCAAGGAGAATTTCACCCGTACGTGGTGGAGTAATCCCACAGACAGACATCAGAGTGGTGGTTTTACCCGCACCATTGGCTCCGATAAGAGCAACGATCTCACCCTCTTTAATCTCTATAGAAACATCTTTCAGAGCCTGTATATTTCCGTAAAATGTTTGGATATTACGTATAATAAGCATAATTAGTCTCGTTAATAAATAGGATGGCTAAGCACAAATTTCGTCCAACCACGCGGAGTAATTTTCAGGGGCGAAGACATACATTAGTATGTCGAGATCCTGTAAATTTACGACAACGCCGTGGGACGGATATTTTTGCAACGCCATCAAGCATCAGTCTCTTCTCCCAGGTAGGCCTCAATAACCTTCGGATTATCCTTGATTTCCCGGGGGCTCCCCTCAGCAATCTTCTTGCCATATTCCATAACATAGATGGGATCAGAAATATTCATAACCAGTTTCATGTCATGCTCTATCAACAGAATAGCCATTTCCTCCTCGGCACTGATTTTACAGATCAGTTTCTCAAGATCGGAGGTTTCATGAGGGTTCATTCCGGCAGCGGGTTCATCAAGCAACAACAAGAAAGGATCCGTTGCCATCGCCCTGGCGATTTCCAGGCGTCGTTGCGCACCATAGGGGAGGTTCTTGGAAAATTCGTTGGCAAAATCAGCCAAGCCAACTTTTTCAAGCAACTGATAACTCGATTCAACAATCTGCCGCTCTTCCTCACGAACCGCTTTACCTCTAACAACCGCTTTGAAAATTCCCGAATTAGTTCGACAGTGACGTCCAATCATGACATTTTCAAGAACTGTCATATCGGGAAACAGACGAATGTTTTGGAAGGTACGTGCCAAACCCATTTCAGTGACTTTATTTGGTTTCAATCCATTCAGACGGCGCGTCTTCATACCTTTAGGATGAAGTAAGATATCCCCTTTAGTTGGATTATAAATCCCGGTGATACAGTTGAAAAATGTTGTTTTCCCCGCACCGTTCGGACCAATCAATGCAGCAATATCGCCTTCGTAGACCTCCAGAGTTACACTATCGACAGCCCGCAGGCCGCCAAAATCCATTGTCAGGCTTTTAACTTCAAGTAGTTTATGTCTATTTTCAGCCATTGTTGGTTTTTTCCTTCGAACCTTTATATTCGTACGTCTGCCGGAGGTTACTGATAATTCCCTGTGGACGGAAAATCATCATCAACACCATTGCTGCTCCGAATACCAGCATTCGGTATTCAGAAAAGGCACGCATATACTCTGGGAGTAATATCAAGAAAAACGCTCCGATAATTACCCCAAGAATCGAGCCCATACCACCAAGAACAACAATTGATAAAATGATTGCCGATTCCATAAAAGTGAAGCTGGCGGGGTTGATAAATGTCGTTTTAGAAGCAAACAGAACCCCGACCATCCCAGCCCAGAAAGCACCAAGTGCGTAGGCAGACAGCTTGGTCCGAGCAATATCGATGCCCATAGCAACGCAGGCAATCTCATCTTCGCGCATGGCAATCCAGGCACGACCGATCCGGCTATTTCTTAAACGAGTCGTCACCAGAATAGTAAAAATCACCATCGCAATCATAATGTAATAGATATAAATGGTGGAATTTGCCAGACTCAGATCCATACCAAAAAAACCGGGTTTATCAATATTAGCAATTCCACTTGGCCCGAATGACAAGCTGTCCCAGTTTTCCATGACGACTTTGAAGATCATCCCGAATCCAAGGGTCACTATTGCTAAATAATCGCCGCGCAAACGCAGAATCGGGAAACCAAGGATAACACCAAAGAGACAACCGAGAATGCCGCCAATCGGTAGGGTGGTCCAGAATCCTAGATCGAAATGGTGGTTCAGCAATGCATAAGTGTAAGCACCAACTCCGAAGAAGGCCACATATCCGAGATCGAGCAATCCAGCCAGACCGACAGTGATATTCAATCCTAATCCCAAAACAACGTAGATTAGGGCAGAAATCATAATGGTACTTTGATAGGTATCAAAAACCAGTGGAAAAACCAGTGCCGCAAGCAATATAACCCCCATTGCTTTGTAGCGGAATGACATATCCTCAAGCAACAACTGCGTCTTACTGCGGATTTCTCCCCCCTCATCAGCAACTTTCTTTCTCACCTGCTGTCGCGCCAGCATATAGCGCCAGAGGTAAGACAGGATAAAACTGCCGATTGCCACCCAGACCAAGTTCATCCAGCGCCAGATAACCACCTGATCCATGGTATTGACACGCACAACCATCAGCGGAAAGGTCAGAAAGACAAACCAGATAGACACCAAAATTGATTGTTTAAAATCCTGTAGCATATCCTGCACCTTTAAACCTTCTGCTTATGGGACTTACCGAGAATTCCAGCAGGTCTCAGGATCAGGATAAAAACCAGCAAACCAAAGGTAAAAACATCCTCATAGTCACTGGAAATATAGCCAGCCGCAAAACTTTCTGCCCAACCAAGAACCAGGCCACCGAGCACTGCCCCCGGAATGGAACCAATACCACCTAAAACCGCAGCAGTAAAGGCCTTTACCCCGGCCAGAAAACCAATATAAAAGTTAACCTGACCGATATAGGAGGCGACCAGAACACCACCAATAGCAGCCAGAGCTGAACCGATTATAAACGTCAGTGAAATAATCCGATCAACATTAACCCCGACCAAACGCGCCATATTCATATCCTGCTGGGTCGCACGCATCGCCTTTCCGACCCTGGTCTTCTTGATCAACAGGGTCAGAAGAATCATGGATATAACAGTCGTCACCAGGATCACCAACTCAGGAGAGCCAATAATATGAGCAACCGGCTCCATGAAAGCAAAATCAGGGATCAATCGGGGAAACGGCAAGAAATCTGGAGTCTGAACCAACAACACATAATTCTGTAGAAAAATTGACATCCCAATAGCACTGATCAACGGTGATAAACGTGGAGCGCCGCGCAATGGACGATAAGCGACTTTTTCCAGAGTATAGCCGTAAGCACAAGCATAGATGACCGCAATAATTCCAGCCAATATCAGAATAGAAACTCCGCTTAATCCGTAAATAGTACAGACCCCAGCAACAATCAGAGCAACAAACGCCCCGATCATATATATTTCACCATGGGCGAAGTTGATTAACTGAATGATGCCGTAGACCATGGTGTAACCCAAAGCAATCAAGGCATAGATACTACCCCGGGTTAATCCGCCGAAGAAGAGTTGCAGAAAATATTCAAAATCCATAAATAACAACCGACCGTTGAGAGAAAATGCCTGTATTTTTCCAATTTTAACAAAATTTCAGGGGACTGGTAAAGAACACCAGCCCCCTGAAAGGGCTTCATAAAACAGCGCGAAAAGATCAGAATAAACGCTGCTTATTCATCTATTGTATTTACTTGAGTTCGGTAAAAGCGCCATTCTCAACTTTGTAAACTGAGAAACCAACACCTTCAGCATCACCCTTACTGTCGAACTTGATCTTACCGACCGGAGTGTCAACGTACTGAGTACGCAGAACCTTTGTGACTGCATCATAATCGGTGGAACCGGCTTTTTCGATAGCATTCAGCAACGCAAGAGCAGCAGAATAGCCTTCCTGGAAGAAAGCACCCGGCTCAGCACCATACTCAGCCTTGAACTCAGCTGTTGCAGCAGCATTGAGGGGAATACTGGAAAGATCTTGAGGACCGGTGACATAGGCACCGTTTGCAGCATCGCCAGCAACTTTCAGGAAACTATCATCTTTAACACCATCATCAGAGATAAAAACAGTCTTGAGCCGCTTACGCTGCATTTGTGAAACCAATTTGGAAGCCTCAGGATGATAACCACCAAAAATTAAAGCCTCTGCTTTATTTTTACGAACTTTTTGAACAATTGAGGAATAATCCATTGCACCTGGTGTCACTCCTTCAAACAGAACGACTTCAACTTTTCCAGACTCATCCAGATATTTTTTGGCAAAATCGGCAAAGCCTTTACCGTAGTCACCTTTGTCATGCAGAACTGCAACTTTTTTCACCCCAAGTTTATTGATGGCAAAATCAACAGCCATTTTAGCCTGCATATCATCAGAAGCGATGGTACGGAAGAAGTTAGGATAATCACCACTTTGGGTCAGTGGTGGATTGGTTGCAGATGGTGACATTACTGGGATTTTGGCATCTTTATAGATACCAAGAGCAGCCTTGGTTGCACCAGAGCAGATATGGCCAAGAACAACATCGGCACCATCAGTAACCAACTTGGTTGCTGTATTGGTGGCAATCTCTGGTTTACATTGATCATCCTGAATCAACAGTTCAACTTGCTTACCAAGAACGCCGCCCTTAGCATTGATCTTCTTGACCACTAGTTGCGCAGCTTTCATAGCAGGGATACCGTAGGGAGCCAAGTCACCGCTGTGAGGACCTGCTACACCAAGTTTAATAGTATCTGCAGCAAAACCTGTCGCTGCCATGCTCAAGACGAGAGCTAAGGTTGAAATTAAGACTGTCATTTTTTTCATGTGTGTGCCTCCTGATAATTAAAGGTAGAGAGTAGAGAAAAAAAACAATGGTTTATAGAACTGCTAGGTATAATTCAAAGCAGAAAAGTGGTCAAGAATAAACCTCATATATAAACAAACTTGCAAAAATGATTGTAAATTAAGTTGATTTTTAGCCACTTCAGACTAAAAACCACCCCCAAAATATTAATTATTATTGAATTGCCTTTTCATCTCCTCAAGCATTGTGGAAATCTTTGACTGTTTGGCAACCAGCCTGGCAAGTTTCTGGAGATCAACATAGAATTTATCCATCTCTGTAGTGTTCAAATCTGCACTCACCGTGGCAAATGCCTTTTCAACCTGAGCCACCCCAAATTTACCAATATGATTCCCAGCAATTGTTTTAAATATTGCGAAAGTGTGCTGCCGCTTCCGTTCATGATTCTGTTCTTGCGAACGCACCGATGTTTCTTCACGCTTGCGCCGATCTTCCAACAAATGTTTTCGCGTCCGCTGCCAAATCGGTCCCAGATCAGCGGACCCCATCAGGTCGGCCAAAACAATTTCATCGGCACTGCGAATTTCCAATAAATCCAATTTTGCTCCCGACAAACGAGTCACCGAAGTGGAAACATCTGCTGTCGTCTCTAGCTCTGTTTTACCTTCATGGAAAAAACCGAGGGCATAGCCGCTGTCATAAAAAATCAATGCTGTTTGATCTTCGGCGTAAATTCGTAGGCAAACCGTGAGACCATCGTCTTTGATCCGATCCAGCAGTGCACGCACGTCAAGGCGGCTCAAATCCTCCCCTTTTTGCAGATAGCGGCCATGCAGGAGAGCATGAATTCCCAACACCACATCAGATGATAAACGAAAAATATTTAAGACGGCACTCCCCTGGATAGAAATTTCAAAAATTTTGGCGATAGCATCATAAGCGATCAGGCGCTCGTTCTCATCTTTATCAACAAAGATCGAGCTGATCAATTTACCTTCCTCAAACAGAATAACCCCGGCTCCCTGGAGGGCATCAAAACGGAGATAGCCAGTAAAAATGCTAACTCGCAGCTTCTCCATTGCCTCAGGAAGATTAATTCGAGCCGGATTAACTTTCTGTCTCACCGGGTTACCACGTGGCAGAAAAATCATGGTTCAGGACTCCATAACAATTAAATATGAAAGGCCAGAGTAAAGTCAGGACTGTCCCCAGTCCCATCGGAGGCTGTCCCAGATGGCGCTAGTTTAAACACTTTTGTGTCCCCAGCATCATCGGGGGCTGTCCCAAGAGTTTACGGACCATGGAACAGTGGCGGTTCGCACCGCAAAAGCCCGGGACAGCCCCCATGCGGGTACAGTCCCGATTTTGCTACTAATTTGTGCCGTTCTTACAGCGCCATCAACCTTGCAAATTTTCCCATTGCAGATACAGATTATCTAAATTTTCTTTCAACCTAACATGATCAGCACTGACTTGTCGCCACTGTTCCTGATCCTGATAAATATCTGGCTCAGCCATGCGCTGTTCCATTGTCCCTAGTTGCTTCTCCAAGACTTCAATCCGGCTTTCAACCGTGGACAACTCTTTCTGTTGTCTCTGCTCACGGCGTTGCTGTTCCCTGCGGTTGGTATGCGCCTGGACTCTGGACTGCTTATCACTCGCAGGTTCACCCTCTGATGATTTTCCAAGGTGTTGTTCAACCCGATTAATACTATGACTTGAATCTCCGAGTGCCTGTTTGGTGCGCAGGAAATCTTCATAATTCCCTGGATAAGATTCAACCTTACCAGCACCCACTTCCAAAACGCGCGTGGCTAAAGCATCAACAAAATAGCGATCGTGCGATACGAAAACAATAGTCCCTTGATATTTTTTTAACGAATCGAGCAGAATCTCCTTGGATTGGAGATCAAGGTGGTTGGTTGGCTCATCAAGCAGTAGAAGGTTGGCCGGTCGCAGCAATAGCTTTGCCAGAGCCAAACGGTTACGCTCACCACCGGAAAGCACTTTAACCGACTTTTCAATATCATCACCAGAAAAAAGAAACGCCCCTAAAATATTGCGTAGTCGTGGAACCATTGCAACCGGTGAATCAGCCATTATCTCAGCATAAACATCTCGTAGAAGATTCAGTTCATCGGCCTGATTCTGAGCAAAATAAGCCTGCATCAGATTATGGCCTTCCAACCTCTTTCCGGCTACTGGGGCCTCAACCCCGGCAAGCAGGCGCATTAAAGTAGACTTTCCCGCTCCGTTCGGTCCAACCAGAGCAACCCGTTCCCCCTGTTCCACCTGAACATCTACATGCTGCAACACTTTAAGGTCACCATAGTGTTGTGAAGCATGGTCTAAACTGATGGCAATTCGCCCCCCTTTGGGTGGGGATGGAAAGGTAAAGGCTATTTTTTTCCGCTGCGGAGGCAAAGAAATTCGTTCAATTTTTTCCAACTGCTTGACACGGCTTTGTACTTGCGAAGCCTTGTTGGCTTGATAGCGAAACCGACTAATAAACCCTTCAATTCTGGTAATTTCCTCATCCTGCTGTTGTTTAGCGGCCTTTAAAGCCATAATCCGTTCATCCCTTGAGCGGATATAGCGGCTATAGTTGCCGGGGTATCCAGTCAAATTGCCATTCCAGATTTCGACAATACGAGAAACAACCGTATCTAGAAAAAATCGATCGTGGGATACCAGGACAATTGCATAAGGATAGTTCAGGAGATAATCTTCCAGCCAATCACGTGCGGGTAGATCCAAATGATTAGTTGGTTCATCCAACAGTAGCAAGTTAGGTCTTTGTAGCAGTAATTTTGCCAACGCAATCCGCATCTGCCAGCCACCGGAGAACGTTTCACAGGGCTTGTCAAAATCAGCAGCGCTGAAACCGAGGCCATGGAGCACCCGGCCAACCTCGGATTCAAGCTGATAACCGCCACGCTGCTCGAACAACTGCTGCAACTCAGCATAACGCTCCAGTGCTGGCTCCTCTGCAGTCTCTGCAATATTTTTTTCTAACTGTCGCAGCTCCACTTCCATCTGCTGTAAATCTTCTAAAGCACTCAGGGTTTCAGCGAATAATGAGCGGCCTCGGTGAGCCAATCCATCCTGCGGCAGATAGCCAAAAGTGGTTCCTTTAGCTACTTGAAGAACTCCACCGTCGCTCTCAACCAAACCTGCCAAAAGTTTCAGGAGCGTTGATTTACCGGCACCATTTTCACCACAGAGGCCGATACGATCCGTGGGGCGGATGTGCCAGTCAATCGCAGAAAATATTCTTCTGTCGGCAAAATATTTATCAATTTTCTTAAGCTGAATCATTTTTGAAATTTTCCAAAACAACACGGTCAAGGGGAAAGAGTTTATAGCACAACAATCTGACAACCAAAAGTACCGATTAGCTTATAAATCCTTTCTGCTTGGTTATTCTGTCACTGGAATTTCAATCAAATTTGGCAACCCAGATTTAATTCCTGCTTGAATTGCTGCAGAGATATCGCTGGCTCGATCAACTCGACTCGCTGAAACACCCATTGAAGCAGCCATAGCTAAATAATCTATGGCCGGATCCACAATGTCCATAGCAATAAATTTATTCTGCTGTGCAGAAGTAAAATGGGGCTGCGAGCGCATAAAGTTTTTCAAAACGTTATATTCGCGGTTATTCACCACAATAAAAGTTACCGGAAGTTTCTCATGTGCTGCGGTCCATAGGGCCTGTGGTGAATAGAGAGCAGCACCATCCCCGACAGGACAAACAACCGGTTCACGACCTAAGCCAAGAGAATAACCTACGGCAGCGGGCATCCCCCAGCCCAAAGCACCACCGCGCAAAAACGAATAGCGGCGTGTGGTATTGCTATGCAAAAATTTGCGCAGATGCGCCGCAGTCACAACCGCTTCATCAACAATAGCCGTATCCGAACCGATACCTCTGGCCATCTCTTGAGCGGCGACAAGGGGATGAATCCCCTCTAAAGAGAATAATTTGGCCGCGTCCTGTGACAGTTTTTCCCGGCGCTCTTTTTGCTCCTGTTCGGCCTTTTTGAGTAGCGCGGTGAAAATATCAGCTTTATCTTCTAAACGTTCAGCGAGAAGTTGATTTAGAACTTGCAGAGATTTTTGAATATCTCCAACCACGGAAAGTTTGGTCGGATAACTACGACCCAGATCGCGACCATCTACCGACAATTGAAATAGCTCACAATGTTCCGGCAATGCAGAGCCTTCAGAATAGAGAATGGTGATGAAAGATTTTCCTCCCAGTGCAAACACGCAATCAAAATCATTGACCTTATCAGCAATTTCCGTTGCTTTGGTGGGCAGATTTCCTGCCCAGAGAGGATGACTGGTTGGATAGGGGAGATGAGCAGGCCAGGAAGACCCGAATACCGGGGCCCCCAGCAGTTCTGCCAAAGCGACAACTTCCGGAGCTGCATCATGATTCGAAATTTCATCGCCAGCAATAATCGCTATCCGACCTGGTTCAATAGCGGCAAGTTCATCAGCCAATAAATCAAGAGACCCTGCAACCGGGCGACGATCAACATTTGAGTGTGGAGGAATGGGGATTGTCGTCATCTCCTCCATAACATCCATCGGCAGTGAAAGAAAAACCGGCCCGGACTGAGCGGCAGCACAATCCTCAAATGCCCGGCGAATCAAAATCGGCAGCTGCGCTGCTGAATGAACCTCCTGTGCCCACTTCACCGCCGGAGCAGCAATCCGCTCCAGATCTCCAAACAACAACGGATCAGTAATGGAATGGCGCGAATCCTGTTGCCCGGCAGTCACCACCAGCGGCGTACCAGAAACTCGGGCATTCAGTAAATTTCCCAAACCATGTCCCAAACCACCTGCCGTGTGCAGATTAACAAAGCCAGGACGACCCGAAGCTTGCGCATAGCCATCAGCCATAGCAACAACACTCGCTTCCTGTAAACCCCAGATATATTTAATCGTCGGACTGTCTATCAGCGCATCAATAAAAGGAAGTTCTGTGGTTCCGGGATTGCCGAAGACATATTCGACCCCCTCACTTTCGAGAAGCTCCAGAAGCAGCTTCCCTCCCCTACGCGGTTCGATCTGAGTTAATGAATTGATTGTTTTGTTTGCCATAACAAATTCCTATCTCTAAAAGTGACTGACTAAACAGCCTTGATCGGGAAGCACATCGGCTCTTTCTAGATAGTGCAAAAAATCTTGTCGAGAAATTTCCTCGGCGCCCATACTTAAGAGGTGATCGGTTGTTTGCTGGCAATCGAGCAATTCGAATCCCTGTTCTTGCAGGTATCCCAGCAAATGCACCAGCACAACTTTTGAAGCATTTTTACTGCGACTGAACATCGATTCACCAAAAAAACACCGCCCGATACAGATTCCGTACAAACCACCAACCAGTTGATCGCCATCCCAACACTCGATCGAATGGGCAAAACCAAGTTCATGGAGTTGAATATAGGCCTTTTTCATTTCCGGAGTAATCCATGTACCGCTCCCATCGAGACCAGCCCTTAAGCGACGACACCAATAAATCACTGCAGCAAAGTTTTCGTTAAAACTGATACGGTAGGGACAGTTGCGCATAAAACATTGTAAAGAACGAGAAATATGCAGTTTGGAGGGGAAAAGAACACAACGCGGATCGGGTGACCACCAGAGAATTGGCTCCCCCGGATTGTACCAGGGGAAAATCCCCAGACTGTAAGCTAACAACAGCCGCTCTGGGGAAAGATCACCACCGACAGCAAGCAGACCATAATCTTCCGCTTCCTCATGCGGTGGAAACCAAAGATCGTTATCCAATTGGTAGCAGGGCATTAATTAAATCGAAATTTAAATTTATCTGCTCGGCAGCCAATCCGAACATGTCCACCGTTACGCAACTCACCAAACAGGATTTTTTCTGCCAGCGGGTCACTCAGTTCAGTTTGGATTAATCTAGCGAGCGGCCGTGCGCCAAAAAGGGGATCATACCCCCGCTTAGCAAGCTCTCGACGTGCAACTGAAGAGACCTTGAGATTAATATTCCGTTCTGCCAATTGATTGGAGAGCTCATGTAAAAATTTATCAACTACCTGTAGCATAGTCTCCTCATCAAGTGCCGCAAAATTAATAACTGCGTCAAGACGATTACGGAACTCAGGTGAAAAGATCTTTTCCAGAGCATTTTTAGGAGCTTCTCCGGTGCGGCTACCAAAACCGATGGGGACAATATTCATATCTCGTCCGCCAACATTGCTGGTCATAATCAGGATGACATTTCGAAAATCAACCTCTTTGCCATTGTTGTCGGTCAGGGTTCCGTGATCCATCACTTGCAACAGAATATTAAACAGATCGGGATGAGCCTTTTCAATTTCATCAAGAAGCAACACCGACCAGGGATTCTTACTGACCTCTTCTGTCAATAACCCGCCTTGATCAAAACCTACATAACCGGGAGGGGCACCGATCAGCCGGGCGACAGAATGTTTCTCCATGTATTCACTCATGTCAAAACGTAAAAACTTCACTCCCAATTGTTGTGCCAGCTGTTTGGCCGCCTCAGTTTTACCGACCCCAGTCGGGCCAGTAAACAGGAGCGACCCAACGGGCTTATCGGGGTGGCCCAGTCCAGCTCGGGAGCGATGAATTGATTTGACCAAGCTTTCAAGCGCAGGATTTTGACCAAAAACGACTCTTTTAAGATCACGCTCCAGATAACGCAACCGGTGGCGATCACTACCACTTATCGTTCGTATCGGCACCCGAGCCATACGTGCCACAACCCGCTCAATTTCACCGACACCTATCGGACGCTTCGGATGTCCATCCAACCGATGCTGTGCACCGGCTTCGTCAATCACATCGATGGCTTTATCTGGCAAATGGCGTTGTGGCAGGTGTTTAACTGCAAGCTGTACAGCACTCTCCAGAGCAGTATCAGCATATTTAACCTGATGATGTTCTTCATAGTGAGAGCTTAACCCTTTGAGAATTTCAAGGGTTTCATCACTACTGGGTTCATGCAGATCAATCTTCTGAAACCGGCGTGACAGAGCACGATCTTTATCAAATAAATTACGATATTCTTCGTAGGTGGTCGAACCGATACAACGTAACTCGCCGGATCCCAGTGCTGGTTTTAGAATATTTGAAGCATCCAGCGAGCCACCACTGGTTGCGCCCGCACCAACAATCGTATGAATCTCATCAATAAATAAAATGGCCTGTTCACGTTTTTGTAGAGCAGTAATAACAGCTTTAAGACGCTCTTCAAAATCTCCACGAAATTTTGTGCCAGCCAGTAATGCCCCCATGTCGAGGGTGAAAAGCTCAGCTTTTTTCAGCAGATCTGGGACATCTCCGTCAGCAACCCGCAGCGCCAAACCTTCGGCCATCGCTGTCTTACCAACGCCCGGTTCACCGACAAAGAGAGGATTATTTTTCCGTCGACGGCAAAGGATCAGGATGGTTCTTTCTAATTCCTGACTGCGCCCGATCAGCGGATCTATTTTCCCATCTCTCGCCCGGGCAAGCAGATCAATAGTAAAGGATTTTAACGGATCAGCTGGGTTCTGCTTTGGCTTGGGGCGCTCTCCTGGGGCTGGATCAACAGGTCGCTGACTCGGCTTTTCATCACCACCGGCAGAAGATTGTCCATGAGAAATGTGATCAAGCAGATCGACTCGCTCAATCCCTTGTTGTTGGAGGAAAAAACAGGCATGAGAGTTTTTTTCTTCCAGAATAGCCGCAAGAAGATCACCAACCCCTACCGCCGCTTGCTGCGAAGCTTGCATGTGTAATACGGTTCGCTGGAGCATCCGCTGCAAAGCCAGCGTCTGCCGGGGAACATCTTCCCCTTCAGCAGCTTCAGTAGCCTCAGAAAGGGGCTCAAGATGCCGGTCAAAAAAGGCCTCCAGCTCCTTTTTTAAGCTGTCAATATCACCACCACATGCAGTGAGAACCTGCTGGCCTGAACCTTCAAAAAGCAAAGCGTAGAGAACATGCTCAGTCGTCAGGTATTCATGTTTCCGGCGCTGAGCTTCTCGAACTGCCAGGGTAAACGCAATCTGCACATCTTGATTAAACATTTCTGCCACTGCTCCTCAAACCTCCTCAAGCGTACAGCGCAATGGAAACCCGGCCTTACGAGCTTTTAAGCGCGCCTGATCGGCCTTGGTTTCTGCCACTGCATAAGGAAAAGTGCCGCAATATCCAACTCCTTGAAAATGGATCGTCAACATAATCTTTTCCGCTTCTGTCGCTGACTTACGGAAAATATCCCGTAAAACTTCTACGACAAACTCCATGGTGGTATAGTCATCGTTATGCATCAACACTTTAAAGAGCGAAGGTATTGCAATCTGCTCTTTTGTTTTGTCGCAAACTTTGGTCTTATTACCGGTGTTTGTTTCTGGATTTTCCATCCGTCTAAAATTTCCTGTTCTACTGATAAATTATTCCAGCTATACTAGCATAAATAGAAAATAGCGAATAGCCCAGCACAACCTTTTAAGAGAGATCAATCGATGAGCCTGAGACTCAGCAACCGCCGTAAACAGATCGATCTGACCCTTCGCTTACTTGCCTGGTCAAATGCTATTGCAGTTATTGCACTGATAGCTGCAATCTGCCTTATCGCCATAGCGAAACCAAAACGGATGAATTTTCTTGATCATTTTTACAGTGTCCAACGTCTGAATCCAGCCTGGAATACCGATTTGATTGGGTACATCGGCATCATGCTTCTACTGAGCTTTGTAGCCAGCGTCGCAGGACTTTTCTTCAACAGCAAACGGCTGCGCCGGAAGAAAGATCACATCAATGCCACCCTAGTTTTAAGTCTGATTATTTCCATAATCAGCTTATTCTTTTATTTTCGATTTACTCTGACCTGAACCAATTCGTGATGCTTTTATAAAGACAAACCAGCTGACTCAACAAAAGTCTTCGTTCCACAAGGCAGCGTAAAATAGGGATAAAGGTCATTCCAATTGAGAGAAGATTCCGTCAGTAGCTCCTCTTCCCCATCAGGGTGGCTGAGTAAATAACGCACCAGCCCGCACAACTGAAAACTTCTCCCGTCCAGTCCGGCTTGTTCCAGACCAGCTCCCACTCCGGCAAATAATACTTTGTATAACTGTAACTGAAACTGGTGCATCATCACTGGCTGGACTTCTCCAAACACCTGACCGGTCACTGCCGCCCGGCACAACTCAACATCGGTGGAACTGATACTGCGACAGAATAACGGTCGGACCGGATAAATTTCGCAGCACCCCTGCGTATCCAGAAACGCACATTTTTTCCGAACCAACAACCGCTCATCATCCTCCAGCCCGCGAACATCACACCAGAGTTTATCCAGTTTTGATTGAGTGTTCTCCAGATCAACGCGATCCCACTGACACAAAAAATGGGCAATCGAAATTCCCTCAAGAAGGGTAATCGAAACGTTCACGACACAACAGTCCTGGCAGCCTGCCCTACAGGCAATCAAGCTGCGGTCACCAGCTTTCTGCTGTTGAATCAGAGTGTCAGCTTCAGAGAAAACAACATCCAGTTCCGCCAGCAATTGCGCAATATCTATTTTATCACTTCCCAGCAAAGCAAAACGGTTTTGTATTTGTAGTTGAAGATGAGAAAAATCAAAAGATGCCATTAATTTAAGTCTCCAATATGAATAGCAACGCCATCTGACTTGTCGATTCTATATCCCTCTGCTATCGTACACAAACTCTTTCTTATCGACTTCTATTACAAGGAATTTAATGGTAACCCTGACCGATAATATCTGGATACTTCTAGCAGCAACGCTGATTATTGGCCTCGTTTGCGGCTGGTTAATTGCCTATCTGAAGGCAGGCCAACAGCTGCAGAAAAAGTTGCACAGCGAACAACATGTGCGTGAAGACCTGTTACAGCAACTAGCACGCTTTGAAGCCCAACTTGAAGCCGAGCGCCAAAACAACAAAGACAAGTTGCAGTTTTTGGAAGAAAATCGCCAACAGTTAGAAAAAAACTTTCAAGCACTTTCCGCACAAGCTCTAGCGGCAAATAATCAAAGTTTTCTAGATCTGGCAAAATCAACTCTGGGAACTTTTCAGCAACAAGCCAAGGGAGATCTGGAAGCACGCCATCAAGCTATTGGACAGCTCGTGCAGCCATTGAAAGAATCGTTACACAAAGTTGATGGCAAAATAGAACAGCTTGAGCAAGCCCGTAGCGGTGCCTATGCTCGTCTTGATGAACAATTGAAATCACTACTGAACAGTCAGGTGAAGCTGGAATCTGAAACCGGCAACCTGGTACGGGCTTTGCGTACACCTGCAGTTCGTGGTCGTTGGGGGGAGATTCAGCTGCGCAAAGTGGTTGAGATGGCGGGGATGGTCAACTACTGCGATTTTGTCGAGCAAGAAACTGCCGATAGCGGTCGTCTACGCCCTGATATGATCATCAAGCTGCCGAATGGACGCAATATTGTTGTTGATTCCAAAGCACCATTGCAGGCGTACCTCGAGTCACTGGAAGCCGACAACGATCAGCAACGTACTGCTCATCTGGCTCATCATGCCCGTCAGATTCGTGATCATTTGCAGAAACTCTCCGCCAAGAATTATTGGGAACAGTTTCAGCCAACGCCAGAATTTGTCGTTCTCTTTCTACCGGGAGAAACTTTTTTCTCAGCGGCATTGGCACAAGATCCAACCTTGATCGAAGCCGGTGTCGATCAGAAAGTTCTGCTAGCGACCCCAACCACATTAATCGCCCTGCTCCGTTCTGTTGCCTATGGCTGGCGCCAGGAACAACTGACCGAAAATGCTGAAGCAATTAGCCAACTTGGGCGGGAGATGTATGATCGCCTCGCCACCCTCAGTCAACATTTTACGCAAATGGGAAAAAATCTGGAACGCTCGGTCGACAGTTACAATAAAGGGATGGCCTCACTCGATAGTCGAGTTCTGGTTTCGGCACGTAAATTCAAAGAGTTAGGTGCTGGCAGCAGCAAAGAGATTGAGCCGGTTGAACAAATCGACAAGCTGCCGCACTCACCACAGTTACCTGAAGCTTGAAAGCTAAAAAAGGCAAATTTCAGTCTAATTAAGATCCAAATACTCTTCTGTGTTATAATGATAGCTTCATCAATAACCCAGTATAAACTTTACTCTGGAGGGAAAAAATGAACATCCGCACACTATTTATCTTATTTAGCAGCGTTCTATTACTCAGCAGTTGCGGCTATAACACCATTCAACAAAATGAAGAAGCTGTGTTCTCTGCCTGGGCCGATATTGAAGCCACTTATCAGCGGCGTGCCGACTTGATCCCGAACCTTGTTGAGACAGTGAAAGCATATGCATCTCATGAAAAAGAGACCCTGACTGAAATAACCAATGCGCGGGCAAAAGTTGGCCAGACCAATATCTCTGCCGACAAGTTAGGGGATCCAGTTGCCATGCAACAGTTCCAACAAGCTCAAGGGGAGCTTTCTGGAGCCCTGTCCCGTTTGCTGGTGGTCGTTGAAAACTATCCTGACTTGAAGGCCAGCGAAAATTTTCGTGATTTACAACATCAATTGGAAGGAACCGAGAATCGGATTAATGTTGCGCGTCAACGCTACAATGGTGCTGTTAAGGTTTTTAACACCTCAATCCGAACTTTCCCGAACAATCTGACCAATAACTTCATACTCAAGCTGGAGCGCAAAGAAGCATTTAAAGCTGATGCTGGTGCTGCAACTGCCCCGAAAGTCACATTCTAATGCGTATTCTGCTTCATTCAGTTTTACTATTGTTATTGGTCTGTTCACCTGCTACAGCACTGGATATTCCGCAACCTACTGGCTACGTGAATGATAAGGCAGGAATCATCTCGCAAACGGTGGAACTGAAGCTGGAACAGTTTCTAAATGATTTTGAAAAAAGTGATTCAACCCAGATCACGGTATTAACCATTCCGACCCTGGATGGGGAAGTGCTTGAAGACTATTCTCTACAGGTATTAGAAAAATGGGGAATCGGGCAGAAGGGAAAAGATAACGGAGCCCTGCTGCTGATTGCCAAAGCTGAGCGAAAAATCCGCATCGAAGTTGGTTATGGCCTGGAAGGGCGCTTGACCGACCTGTTGTCTGGGCGGATCATCGATAATGAAATTTCACCTAAATTCAAACAGGGTGATTTTGATGGCGGGATCGTCAGTGGCGTTGTCGGCATGGCTGAAGCGGTGCGTGGCGAATATACTGGAACGGGGGAAACCGGGGATACTAAGCGAAAAAGTAGTCCATTAGGTTTGATTTTTCTGTT
>JAOZOH010000180.1 GCA_029933365.1 Desulfuromusa sp.
GTCGTTCTGGCATTTTCACCATCACCTAGGGCGTTAAAGGCCAGAGCCTGCTTCAGCATTGCCGCTGCAGCCTTGGAATGGGACGGATACTTGCTGATAACATCCTGAAATTGCAGAATTGACATTTCATATTTCATTTCGCCATAAAAAGCCTCGCCAATCCAGTAAAGGGCATTGACGTATAAATCATGCTCCGGATACTTGTTGACAAAAGATTCTAGCAGCTCACGCCCCTGGGTAAACTGTTGTTGTTTACGGATCAAGTCGAGAGCCTCTTGATAGCTCTCTTCCGCGGTCAGCTCAGGCTGACTTTCCTGCGCCGGTTGTTGCGTCATTGTTCCTTGACTGGCAATCTGTTGCTCCAGTTCAGCAACCCGGTTTGTCAGAGAAGTTATCTGCAACCCCATATCATCTTTGATCAACTGCAGCTCATCAGCCAATGCCCGGTTATCTCGGCCTAAATCATCCATACGGCCATTGACCGATTGAAACTCTACGCGTAAATTATCGAGACCAGCGAGCATTTCAGCATCCTGACGTTGTTGGGTCTCTCCACCCGCCATTTCTGCTTGTGCCGTCTCCACCTTCTGTATTTCTAATTGCGCCAGACGACGCTTCATCTCTTCCAGATCCATGTCCACCCGTAACTGATTCTGACTTGGTGGCATACACCCAACCAGCAACAACAAACTCAACAATATTATTATGAAGCGCATTGGATTTCCTCCCAGGAAGCTGAAACAAAAAGGGCCGCCCACGTAGTACAGGGCGGCCCGGCTTGATTATAAGTACAGATTAACGCTTGACTTTAAAATTAGCGCGACGGTTCTTAGCCCAAGCGTCCCTGGTATGGGCAGAATCGATAGGCATTTCTTCACCGTAAGAGATGGTGCTCATACGATCAGCAGCAACACCGAGAGAAATCAGATAGTTCTTGGCAGCTAAAGCACGTTTCTCGCCCAGAGCCAGGTTATACTCGTCGGAACCACGCTCATCACAATGTCCTTCGATCAAAACCTTAACGGCAGGTGCCGCTCTAAGCAATCCGGCATTGCTTACCAGAATACTTTTAGAGGCAGCAGTCAGAACATACTGGTCAAAATCAAAATGAATCCGAACCAAACCCTTTGCAGCAGCACGTTCAGCAGCTCTTGCAGCAGCAGCGGCATCATAAGCATTTGCAGTGTCAGTAACTGCTTGTTCAGCGACGGCAGCAGGCTGCTGTTGCGTCATCTCAACCTGAGTTGGTTGCTCAGTAATGGCGGGTTGCTCAGCAACAGGTTTTTTAGCACAACCTGAGGCCAACAGGGTCAGGACAAAGAGCATCACCACCAAGCGGGTAATGGTTGATTTCAGCATGACAAATTACTCCTTTCGCATTTGCGATCAATTTAAAGAAAAACTTTTCCGAATATCCACGTCATTATACAGAAGACCGACATAAAAACAATACCCGTTTATAGGAAGAACAATATCCTACCAACGATGAGACCATGCAGGATGTGAATTTTTTCCACCGCGCGCCGAAATTTTTCTCCCTCCCGTCCCATCTGCCCGCATAATCCAGATCGACTTCTCCCCACCTCTAAGATCATTAGAGTATATCAAAAATCGCCCATCCGGGCTCCATCGCGGATGCTCCTTACTCCCCTTACCGAAGGTCAACTGCCGCTCATCGGTGCCATCCTCGCGAATCGTAAAAACATTAAAAACACCATTATCCATTCGAGAGTAAGCAATTCTATCCCCCTTTGGGCTCCAGGCCGGGGTCGCATTATACTTCCCTTCAAAGGTCAAACGAGTCACCTCAAGAGAATGAATATCAACAATAAAAATATTGGGGTTGCCGCGCCGGTCAGAAACAAAAGCTATTTTGTTCCCTTGTGGACTCCAGGTCGGATCGACATCGATACTATAATGATTGGTTAAGCGCTTATGGATTGTCCCATCGGTACCAATCAGATAGATCTCCGAATTATCATCTTTTGACAGGGTGATTGCAATTTCTCGCCCATCCGGGCTGTAGCGCGCGCCGATATTCAGCCCCTGCTTGAGAGACAAACGTGATTCGCGTCCGGTGTAGATTTCCTTCCGGTAAAGATCGGGATTTTCCTTGCTGTAGGAGGTAAAAATCAATTCTTTCCGGGTGGGTGAAAAATCTGGATTCAGAACAATGGAGCTATGATTGGTCATGCGGATTGGATGATAACCATCAACATCCATCAAGTAGAGCTCCTTGTGTCCGGTTCGCTTGGAAATATAGGCAATTTTAGTAGAAAATGGCCCTGTTTCTCCGGTTAAGCTTTTTAGAACCTGATCAGCAAAAGTATGGGCAATCTTACGTACATCAGTCAACTTGCCAACATAACGCCGCCCGGTTAACAGCCGCTGGGTAATCACATCAAAAAGACGCAATTCGATGGTCAGTTTTCCTGCTGTGACACTGTATCCCCCTTTAATCAATGCTTCAGACCCAAGCATCCGCCACTGGTTGAAATCGATATTGTTTCTGCTCAGACCCAACTTGTCGGCATCACCCAAAAATGAAGCTGGATCAACCATATCAAACAATCCGGAGAGATCCAGATCCCCCAGCAAAACCTGCTGAAACTCTTTCGCTACCTTTGGCACTGCGGCCCCCACCCCCATGGGTAACAAGCGGGTCATAGCGAGAGGTATAGTTTGTTCACCCGGTGCACTGATTTCAATTCTGGCGGCAACAGCAGTAGAGCAGAGTACGCACAAACTAATTATGATAAAGAAACTTACCTTGAAATATCTCATGGTTTATCCAACATATCCTTAAGGTTAAATACGATTTCAAACGGCATTGCTTCTGGAAGAGGTTGGGGTAATTGTTTTGATTTTGCAATTGCGCGGGTCAGTGATTCATCAAAAATACTATTCCCTGACTTTTTCAGAAATTTATAGTGAAGTAATGTTCCATTGGCATTATAAAACAATTTCACCTCAGCTTCTGGACTCCCTGCAGCTTGGTACTTTGAAAAACTCCACTGCTGTTGAATAAACTCCTGGACAAAAGCGATAGCGCTGACCCCAGCTTCATCTCCCTTCCCGTCCGCCATCCCAACTGGAGCATCAGTGATCGGAGATTTGACATGACTGCTTTCGGCGAGAGCATCAGCTTTCAAAGCCGCGATCTTGTCTTTCCGAGCCTGATTACTTGCTTTTTTCTCCTGAGCTGCTCGCATTTTTTTCAACCGTGTCTCTAACGCACTTTCTTGAGCTTTACTCACCACGGGTTTTGGCTGCGGCTGCTTTTTTACCGGCTCTGTTTTCGGAGCAGGTTTTGGTTCCGGTTTGGGCTTCACTGGTACAGGTTTGGGTTTCACCGGTTCAGGCTTCGGTTCGGGTTTTGGTTTTGGCGGTATCGGTTTAGGTTCCGGCTTAGGTTTGACCGGGACCGGTTTTGGCGGAATTGGAATCGGTTTGACAGTTGGCTTGGACTCCGGTTTGGGTTTAGGCTTAACGACCGGTTTCTTTTTCACTGGAGCCGCTTCGGGACGCCCCGCCTGGGGATTCTTAACAATTTTATTAACCAGATTGACCCGATAAACCAGCGGTTTTTCAATTTTATGTTTGGGGAAAAGGGGAGTGTAATAAAGAACCGGCACCAGCAGATGGAGCAAGATCGAAATCAGCAGCATCTGCTTAAAACCAGGTTCAAACACTGACTGTAGCTGCTGCCAGCGTTGTTTACGCGAAGATTCCATGGGTTAGCCGTTATTCCTCAGGGAGGCGGGTCACCATTCCGAGCTTTTCCACCCCGGCTTTTTTTACTGCCGCCATCACCTTTACAACTCGACCGTACGGTACATTCTCATCGGCCTCAAGAAAAACTTCCCGATCTGGTTTCCCTTTTAAGGCCTGCTGAATGACCGGCCCCAGTTTTGACAACTGATCAATCTTGGCCTTGCCGATTAAAATTTGCCCATTCTTCTGCAACGTCACCACTAATGGTTCCTGCTGCGCCGGCAACCCGGGAGCTTCTGCAACTTCGGGCAGAGAAACCTCCACACCCTGATCAAGCATCGGAGCCGTAACCATAAAAATAATCAACAATACCAGCATGACATCAACGAACGGGGTCACATTGATCTGGGACATGCTACTGCGCCGTGCGCTGGATGGACGTCCTACTTCCATCTATTTGCCTCGCTCCATCCGTTCAACAATATTCAAAAATTCCTGACTGAAGTTATCCATCTCGCCAATCAGAATATTGACCTTGTTGAGAAAATGGTTATAGCCCATAACCGCGGGGATTGCTGCAGCCAAACCAATTGCGGTAGCAATCAAAGCCTCAGAAATACCCGGGGCGACAACAGCCAACGAAGCGCTGCCGGTGGTGCCGATACCATGGAAAGCATCCATAATTCCCCAGACCGTCCCAAACAAGCCGATAAAAGGGGCAGTGGAACCGGTTGTGGCCAGAAAAGTCAGATATTTTTCTAACCGCTGCGTCTCCTGGGTGGTGGCACGCCGTAACGCACGGCCCACCATTTCTGTCGTATCCATCTTTGAAGAGAAATCTCCTGGTTCGATCGAATCAGAACCTCTCTTCTTCAATTGCAACATTTCGTGGTAACCCTCGCGGAACAAGTTAGCAATCGGGGAGTGACTGAACTCCTTGATCCCCTGCCCAACCAGGTCAAAACGCTTCTTAGCCCAGAAAAAATCGAGGAAGCGATCCGACTCTTTGATGGCTCTCTGAATAGTTGAAACTTTGTAAAAGATAATCGCCCAGGAAACGAGCGAAAAATAAACCAGTACGAGCAGAACCAGCTTGACAACCGGCCCGGCATTTATAACAAGATCCAGCAAGAGCTTTCTCCTTTTTGAGGGTAAAACCACCTGGTAAATTTAATGAACTATCAGCGGATTATCAGGTAGCAGACAGAACAAGTCAAGCAAC
>JAOZOH010000058.1 GCA_029933365.1 Desulfuromusa sp.
TACAGTGTGAGCAGCCAACTTTGTTTGGCTTGTAAAAAAATGGGTGAACTCCTGACTTAGTTGCGATTGACATCATGACTTTTTTCCTGCTATAGGTTGCTGTCAAACTACAGTCACCCGGGAGTCACAAATATAATGTCAGAGCAAAATCGCAGGGTTCTTTTTTCTCGAGAAAGAATAGCTGTTGAAATTAAGCGTCTTGGCCAAGAAATCAGCCAGGACTATCATGATCAAGAGATCATGTTGGTTGGAGTCTTGAAAGGCTCCTTTTTATTTATCGCCGATCTGATCAGGGAAATTGAGATCCCATCGGTGATTGACTTTGTCCGGCTGGCAAGCTATGGCTCCGGCACTCGCTCATCTGGAATCATTGAATTCCGTAAAGAACTTGAAATGCCGATTCGTAATCGTCATGTGATCATCGTCGAAGATATTGTTGATAGCGGCTATACACTGGAATGTCTCTATAACAAATTATTATTACAGGAACCCCGCTCTTTAAAAATTTGCACCTTGATTGACAAGAGAGCCCGCCGGGAAGTAGAGATTGAAGCAGACTATGTCGGCATCAGCATGGAGGATGGTTTTATTATCGGCTATGGTCTTGATCACGATGAAAAATACCGCAACCTTCCCGATATTTACCTGGTTGAAGATGACTGAACATTACGAACTCATATGGTAGAGTCTACCGTCAAAAATATTTACCAACAGACCCAGACACACCACCAAAGAGATGGGTCACCTGCTGAATTAGCCCTGATAAAGGAGAACGCCTGATGATCATTGTTTGTCCTGAGTGTTCGACCAGATTCAACGTCAATTCCGACCGAATCCCTGAGGGGGGTGCAAAAGTACGTTGCGCTCGCTGCAAGCATGTTTTTCTAGCAGAGAAACCGCTTGAGCAGGAAACACGGGCAATTGAAGAGGCGGAGAGTTTCAAAAAAGAACCAACTGCCGATGAGAACTTGAGCGTAACAACCCCAGAAGAGGCGGATTTCAGTTACGACAAATTCCAGGAACTCGATTCCGACACAACAAAAGAGGGGGATTTCACCTTCGAAGCTGAAGCTGCTGAAGAAGATTTCCTTTTCACGGGGGCTGCTGAAGAGCCTGTCAGTACCATTGAGAAAGTTCTTGCTACAGATAATGGTGTTGAAACTGGGTCTGTTCCTGCTGAAATCGCCCGTGAAGTTACCGCAACCGAAGCATCCCCGGCTGAACCAGAATTCCCAACACAACCGGTTCCGGAAAAGAAAAGTGGCGCGGTTGCCAGCATCATCAGAATTTTGTTGCTGTTGATTCTAGGAATTCTGATTATTGGCGGTGTGTTCGTCTATATGAATGGTACAGATCAGCTGAATCAAACAATACAACAATTTTTGGGACAGCAAAGTGAGCGGCCGGTGCAAACCGGCCAGATCACCCTTGGCGAGCTAAAAGGGGAGTTTATCCAAAATGAGCAATCCGGTGAGCTTTTCCTGATCAGAGGAGAAGCACTTAACAATTTCACCGAAGCCCGTTCAGCAATACAGGTTAAGGGGGTTATTTTTGATCAAAATGGCAAGCCGCTACTACAAAAAACTGTTTTTTGTGGAAATGCAATTGACGACCAGAAACTTCAATCCCTGCCATTTTCAGAGCTGGAGAAAATTATGGGAAATCAGTTTGGCAACGAACTGAGCAATATGAAAATTGACAGTCAACAGTCCATTCCTTTTGATATTGTCTTCAAAGATCTGCCGAAAAACCTATCTGAATTCAGCGTCAAAGTCACATCTTCTCAGCCTGTCACCGAGTAATCTTCCCACTTTTTCCCACAAAAAAAACAGCATAGCCATTCCTTCCAATGTACTTATCTCCTGGCCTCAATCGTACTTAATAAAAAAAGGCGGCAACCATCCAAGATAGCTACCGCCTCAATTTTGTCGCAAATCAGTGCCGCTTATTCAGCAGAAATAGCATCTACCGGACAGACATCAACACAGGCGCCACAATCGGTACAAAGATCTGCATCAATTGTGTAGATATCACCTTCACTGATTGCGTCAACAGGGCATTCGGGCAGGCAGGCACCACAAGCAATACATTCGTCTGAAATTACATGAGCCATTGGTTTTTCCTCCTAAAATATGTAAGATTTTTCACCCGACAACCGGGTGTGTTGGTCTGTCTTTTATCAGATATTCAATCCGCTGTCCAGAGCAGAAAAATCCTTGCCAAAAAACCGTCATCTAAGCTAGCCTAGACTTCTACTTTGAGAATAATCTCTTGCCACAAAAGGGGTTATGCCACGCACTGATATATCAATCCAAATCAAATAGTAATATTACACACAGACATCAAGGAGATTCAATATGGACATTTTAGCACTAAATTGTGGTAGTTCTTCGGTAAAATATCAGCTTTTTGATTGGAGCAAAAATGAAGTTATTGCAAGGGGGATGGTTGAACGTGTCACCATTGGTGATTCTTATATCATCCATGAAGTTCCTGGGCGCGATACCTACCGAGAAGAATATGAGTGTCCCGACCATAAATCCGCGGTGCATCTCATTGTCAAAATTCTCACAGATAAAACCTATGGGGTTGCTGAAGACATGAGCCAGATTGCCGCAGTTGGCCATAGAGTTGTTCATGGGGGCGAAAAATTTACCTGTTCTACCTTGATTGACGACACAGTTCTGGATGGCATAAAAGAGGTTCAACATCTGGCCCCACTACATAACCCGCCCAATATTGCAGGGATTGAGGCAGCTCAAGCCAATCTTCCTGATGTTCCACATATTGCTATTTTCGATACAGCATTTCATCAATCCATGCCAGAATATGCATACACCTACCCGGTACCTCAGGACTGGTATAAAAAACATGGGGTACGGCGTTATGGTTTTCACGGCACCAGCCACCTTTATGTTTCTAAACGTGCCGCAGTTCTTCTGGAAAAAGAGCCTAAAGACTGTAATCTTATTACCATGCATATTGGCAATGGTGTCTCCCACTGTGCCATTAAAAATGGCATTTCGGTTGACACCTCAATGGGCCTGACCCCTTTAGAGGGTGCTGTCATGGGAACCCGCAGTGGCGATATTGACCCGGCGATTCCTGCATTCATTATGGAACGTGAGAATCTTTCACCCAAAGAGATTGACAGTATTCTGAATAAAAAATCAGGAATTCTGGGTATTACTGGTGAGTTTACAGACCGCAGAGATGTTATTGAAGCTGCTGATGCAGGCAATGAACGCTGCAAGCTGGCACTGGAAATTGAAGGATACCGGCTGAAGAAGTATATTGGTTCCTACTGCGCAATCCTGGGCCGATTGGACGCTGTCGTCTTTACCGCTGGAGTTGGGGAGATGGGTTGGCTGATCCGTGAAAAAACGCTGGAAAATCTGGAGCATATCGGCATCAAGCTCGATAAAGAAAAAAACCGCAAGACGATGACCCGCAAAGCGGAAACAACCATCACCACGCCCGATTCCCCGATCAAAGTTTTTGTTATCCCAACGGATGAGGAATTGGTATTTACTGAAGACGTCGTTGCTATTCTGGAAGAGACCTATACTGATCACATGAATTTCAAATATTCTTTTTCTGAAAACACATTCCAACGCAAATAGCAGCGACCCCTGGTGAAAAGATCTGATGGCTAAGCAAAAAGTTTTTGCTTAGCCATCAGAAATAGGCCTCTCCATAATCAGGAACCTGATTAAACCAGTCCAAATCGCGACGGGCTTCTCCCAAAGCAGCTTCTGTCTGAGCAATAATTCTTTCCCGATCTTTTGGATAACTTCCCGCTAGATGCAAAATATTTGAGACATGATTTGAACGCAAAATTGTTTTTCGCGGCTGTAGCTGTTTCACAATCATCAGCGCTTCTGTAATGATTTCACCATTTGTCAACGGCTCTATCAGCTCAAAATAAGAGTCATTATGACGCCGAAACATGGTCAAAAGAGAGAAATATTCCGGTGAGAGCTGATTGATCCACCCAGCCGTCTCGGCAGCATGCTCAGAACTGCGTTCCCGACCAGACAACCCAAGAATGGCGGTGATCGATAGTTTTATTCCTGCATTCTGCGCCTTGCGGCAAAGTTCCAGCATCTGCTCCGGGCTGTAACCTTTATTTGTCAACTCCAACGTCGGTGCATCCCCACTTTCGAGACCAAAGTAAAGTATTCGCAGTTTCCTCAATTTAAGTTGCTGCAATTCCTCAACACTCTTGGTTGTCAAACTTTTTGGAGAAGCGTAGATTCCAACACGGGTCAGATTTGAAAATTTCTCATTCAGAAGATCGAGAATTTCACTCAGTTCCGGCTGTGGATAGACCAGAGCATCACCGTCGGCAAGAAAAATCCGTTGATAATGGTGACGGTGCCCCTCTGGAATAGCTTCAATCTCAGCAGCAATATCTGCCACACTACGCACCCGAAACTGTTTCATTTTATACATGCCACAAAATTTACATTGGTTCTGACTGCAACCGATAGTGATTTGCAGAATTAATGATCGCGCCTCAGATGGGGGACGAAATACTGGTTCCTCATAGTTAAAATAATACATCACAGCTCCTTATCATACATTCCTTTACGAGGCAGTTCACTCATATTAACACAGCAAAAAATGCCAAACCAGCAATGACAGACCTTGCGTTTAACCACTAAAACCCGCTATCTTTCTGATCTGGATGCTGCCAGAGATAAACATTCATACCAGAATATTCCTAGGGAGGAAGAAATGCATCAAGTTCGAATAAAAGATACCAGGGAAACCTACACTGTTGGCAAGATTATCTGCCTGGGTCAAAATTATCTGGATCATATCCGCGAACTGGGCAGCAAAATACCTGATCGTGCTGTCATTTTCTGTAAACCATCCAGCAGCCTGTTGCCCAATGGTGGCGTTGTTGAAATCCCTCAATATTCTAACGATTGCCATCACGAACT
The DNA here is from genome assembly GCA_029933365.1 of Desulfuromusa sp. The sequence continues at coordinate 4,950 of JAOZOH010000058.1, forward strand.
GGAATTAGCCTTGCTGGTGGGAAAAACCGGTAAGCATATCCAGGAGGAAGACGCCCTATCATACTTAGCGGGGTACGGGGTGGCTCTTGATTTGACTCTGCGAGACATCCAGAGCGAGCAGAAGAGCAGAGGCCTGCCGTGGGAAATTGCTAAAGGCTTTGATACCTCCTGCCCTATATCTGACTTCACTCCAGCGGGAAAAATCTCCGATCCCAACAACCTACAGCTCAAGCTGAAAGTTAATGGTGAAATTCGCCAGCAAGGGAATACCAATCAGATGATGCGCTCTGTAGAGAAAATTATCGCTGAGATTTCAAACTTTTACACCCTGGAGACAGGTGATATGATCCTGACAGGGACTCCAGCTGGAGTCAGTAGAATCGGAACAGGGGATCAGCTAGAGGGATCAATAGAACAGGTTGGATCATTACTGGTTTCAGTAGCGTGAAACAAAGTATTGCCCTCATTGGTCCGGGTCGCGTTGGTTGCGCTGTAAGCAAGCGCTTATACGAAGCAGGGTATCCGCTGACTGCAATTATCAGCCGCAAGCGAAAAAAGGCTGTTAATGCCTGTACCTTTATCGGCTGTTCAACGACCCTGGCCTCCGAGCAACTTACAGATAGCGCCACTGCACAAATAATTTTACTTGCAGTTCCAGACGACCAGATCCAGAGTTTAGCGCTGAAGATTCAGGCAACAACGATTTTTTCTAAATCGACAACCATGATCCATTTCAGCGGTCTACACCCAGCTGAAATCATGCGCCATAATTCTTCATCGGCATCACTGCTATCCCTTCATCCACTTCTCCCCTTTGCCGACCGCCAAAGGGCATTCATCAATTTGCTGCAATGCCCTTGTGCTCTGGAAGGTGACACCCCACAAACATTGGCACTGGGACAAGAGTTGGTCAATGCCATTGGCGGAGAGTTTTTTACCCTTGATAGCGACAAAAAACCGCTCTATCACGCAGCCGCTTGTATCGCATCCAATTATCTTGTCACTTTACTCGCCTCTGCCCGCGACCTGCTGGTGAGCTGCGGAATCGAGTCAGAACAAACAATTCCATTGTTGCTCCCTTTAGTCCACGCATCATTGGAAAACGTGAAGGATCGCGGTCCTGAACAGGGATTAACTGGGCCCATTGTCCGTGGCGATATTGGAACCGTTACAAAACATATTCAAGCACTGGAAAACGCTGCTCCAGAGCTGCTACAACTCTATCTGCAAACAGGAATATTAACGACCTTAATCGGCGAAGGATCAGGCCGATTAGAGCTAGAAAAAGGCGCTGCGATCCGTCATCTTTTTTCTGCAAAAATTAAAGATCTGGCTAAGACACAAGATGCAACACATTTAAGTGAAAAAAATAATTAAAATTATTTGTTTTGAGTTGTATTTAGAGTAAACTCACTAACTCTAGCAGAGAAACTTTAACAGATTCTAATACTGTGTTTTTTTGCTCTGTATCTCAATGAAGAGTCAAGAGAAAGGATAGCGATAGATATGCAACGTATCTATCTGAAAAATAAAAGTTATTCTGTTGACAATCTGCCTTCTGAGCCGAGTCTTCTGGTGGAACTGCTGGACTTGTGTCACAATGACAATGCCAATTTTGAAATGTTCTCAACGGCAATCAAAAAAGATGTCAGCCTAACTGCAAAAATATTGCAGGTGGCAAATTCCCCAGCTTACCGACAGTGGAATAAAATGACCGATATCCGCAGGATGTTAATCGTCCTGGGGATGACCAATATAAGAAATATCGTCACCACCTGTGCCATACAACAATTCTTTGCCAACTTCACTAAAGATTTCAACCGACATGTTCAATTTATCTGGCTACGCTCCCTGATTTGCGCCAATCTGGCAGAGAGAATTGCCAAACTAATCGGCTATGAGAAACCTGGGGAAGCTTTCCTTGCCGGGCTACTCCATCAAATTGGCATGCTGCTACTGTTACTCAATCGTGAAAGCAGTTACCTGCCAATTCTAGATCGTTATTATACTGAGACAGAAGAATTTCTCATTCTTGAACAAGAGAATTTACAGGTTGATCACTGTGAATTAGGAACCGCATTAGTTGAGAGTTGGGAACTCGATTCCTTTATTGCAGATGCTATCCAGTTTCAACATGCTCCTGCAGATGAGCTGCTCAGTTCTCCTCATCTATTGAAGATACTCGCCGTTGCCAGTCCTCTCAGTTCAAAAAATAGTGCCCGAGATAATGCGACCTATCTCGAAAAAGCTGGGCTACTTTTCGATATGACTGAAGATACAATTCTGGACTGTCTCACTTACGCAGTAGAAAAAAGTAAACAGATGATCACTGATCTGGGCTTCAGTGGTCGCTTCTATATGGGTGATAATGAGGAAGAATGCTTCAACCCAAGCCAACATGAAACCAGCAGAAAAAAACTGGCTGAGAAGGTTGAAGATATCGCCTTAAGCAATTCGATTGGAAAGAGTGAAAAAGTTGAATTAGTTGAATTCACTCAAGAGATCAGAACCAATTTCAATGCCCTCTTCAATCTTAACCAACTGTTCTTTTTTAAGATTGATGAAAATCAGACCACCCTGTCAGCAATCAATGATCTGGAAATCAATAAACTGGATGAAATTGAATTCAAAACCGGGGATAAAAACAGTTTACTGGTCAGCGCATTCAATGAAAAAAAATGTCTCATAACTTTATCTAACAAATGTTCTATCGCTGATAAACAGGTTATCAGACTGCTCAACGCTGAAGGTGCTTATTTTCTACCTATCTATCATGAAGGAACAGGGATTGGAGTTCTGGCACTTGGAACCACTGAACTGGAATGGCCAAATCTACAAAACAAACTCCCACTATTAAAATTACTCAGCAAAGAAATTGCCCGAAAGTATTTTTCTCTCATCCAGAGAGATTCTCAATCGGTCGGCATGACAATCGTTGATTTTAAAAAGGTTGCCCACGAAGTCAGCAATCCCCTGACTATCATCAACAATTATCTCTATATGCTGGGCAAAAAAATTGACCTCGATCACTCGGCTCAAGAGGAAATTAAATTTATCAGTGAAGAAATTGAACGGGTCGGTAATATCCTGCTTCGGGCAAAAGATCCAGAGACGCCAACCAAAACAAAATACAAACAGGTCGATATCAACAAACTTCTGACCGAATTAGATACTTTATTTAACGGTTCTCTCTACAAAACAAAACAGATAGAATCAGCATTGATGCTGGATAAACAGATCCCGACTCTCTATTGTCCAAAAGACAAATTAAAGCAAATCATGATCAACATCATTAAAAATAGTGTTGAAGCATTGGGGGATGCCGGCACGATTAAAATCACCAGTCGAGATAACGTCTATCAAAATAGCCAGCGATATATCGAAATTTCGATTCAAGACAATGGTCCAGGAATCGATCCTGAGGTTTTAAAAAACCTCTTCAAGCCAGTCACAAGTACAAAAGAGGGGCATTCTGGATTGGGGCTTTCCATTGCCAATACGTTGGTTCAAGAAATTTCGGGAAACATCTCCTGCTATTCCAGCCAGGATTATGGAACTGAGTTTAAAATCCTCATCCCCCGCAAACAAGAAGAGAGTGAGATTGAGCTGAAATGATGGATCTGGGTCATTTCAACAAATTCCAGGGTAGTCTTTCAACAACGAAAAAAGCAAAAGTGCTGATTGTTGATGATGATCTGGAAGTCGCCAGGAGTATCAAAGGGGTCCTTTCACTAAATGGGCTGAATGTCAGTTCGGTCTCTGGTGGATACGCCGCGATTGAAGAGCTGCACAATAATCAATATGAGCTGGTTCTCCTTGATCTCAACATGCCTGACATGGACGGTGAAGGGGTTCTAGATCACATCAATAAGAACAGTATTGACACAAATGTCATTGTCGTAAGTGGTGAATCTGAGATAAAAAAAGCAATCCATGTCCTAAAAAATGGGGCAAAAGATTTTATCCGCAAACCCTACTCAGCCGATGAACTTCTATTTTCTATCACCAATGTTCTGGAAAAAATCCACCTTGAACGAGAAAACCAGGAGATTCTGGAAAAGTTAGCAGAATCAGAAGCTCTGCACCGTTTCATCGTACACAATTCACCTGATTTACTCTACATGCTGGACAGAGAAGGTCATTTCGTCTTTATCAACAAAAATACCATTAAATTACTCGGTTACAGCCGAAAAGAGATCATAGGAAAACACTATAGGGATGTGATCTACGCAAAAGATCTCGATCGGGCAAATCTTTTTTTCAGCAATAAACAACTTCCTAAAGACACCAAAAGTCAGGAACTGAGGTTGCGGTGTAAAAATAATGAATCGCTGTTGCACGTTGAAGTACGCGCAATCAATATAGAAAAAAAGCATTCTGGGGGCTACAAACTGGGGAGAAACTACAATCAAAATCAAAGCTTTTTTGGAACCTACGGGGTAGCCAGAGACATTACAGAAAGAAAAAAAGCTGAAGAAATTATCCGCTTCCAGCACAATCATGACCTGCTGACTGGTTTACCAAACCGAACGCTACTGAACGAACGCCTGGTGTCATTAATTGCTCATTCCAATGAAAACAGTGAAAAATTTGCCATATTGTTTATTGATATCAACCGTTTCAAGTTGATCAATGATACCTATGGACAAAGCATTGGAGATGAGCTACTCAAAAGCCTTGCCGAAACACTGAGAAGATGTACCCGAGAGGAAGATACTCTGGCTCGACTGGGCAGTGATGAATTTATTCTCCTTTTGTCAGACATAAACTCTGCCGATGATGCCATTGCTGCTGCGAAGAATATCATTGCAGCAACCGCGCTGCCATTCAATCAACAGGGGCATGACATTCATATTACTTTAAGTATCGGTATCGCAATCTATCCAGATCATGGAGAGACCAGAGAAGTTTTGACGAAAAATGCAGACATTGCCGTATGCAGTGCAAAAACTAAAACACGCAAGCGGCATTGTTTGTACAGCACCAATCTTAAAAACAAAAACAGCCAAACTGTTTTTGTTGAAAATATGATCAGAGATTCAATTAAAAACGAACGATTTGTAGTTTTCTATCAACCTCAGATTGATCTAAGCTCAGGTAAAATTCATGCAGTTGAGGCGCTAGTAAGAATTATGTCGCCCAGCGAAACACTGATTCTCCCAGGGAAATTTATCGATATTGCGGAAGAAACCTCTTTAATCAATGACATTGGAGAAATCGTCCTCAAAAAGGTATGCCAGGACATAAGTGACTGGAATAAAAAAGGGCTGCATATACAAGTTTCTATCAATGTATCTGCCCTCCAGCTGGCGATGGGTAGTTTTACGGACGATGTTTTGGAAGAACTTCACACCTATGAAGTCAACCCTAAAGAAATCGAAATTGAGCTAACAGAAAACATTCTGGTAAAGAATATAAATAAGACCATAGCCAACATCGTAAAATTAACGGATGCAGGAATTAAAATTGCGATTGATGACTTTGGAACCGGCTACTCATCTCTCAGTTACTTGAATCATCTACCGCTGAATACTTTAAAATTGGATCAATCTTTCATGCAAACCATAACTGCAGAAAATATGAATGATACAATTATTCCAGCTATCATCAATGTATCTAAAGGGTTACAACTTGATTTTATTGCTGAAGGAGTAGAAACCCGGGCGCAGCATGAATATCTGTTACAACAAGGCTCTTGTATTGCGCAGGGTTTCTATTACAGTAGACCGATTGAAAAGAAACAGCTAATTGATTTTATTAGTAAATATGGGGTAAGAGAGTGTTCCTGAAATAAAGAGGCAATATAAAAATCCCCACTAAAAAAAGGTGGGAATTTTTATATTGTCATAATGAATCACGTATCCTGCAACGCAGCATGTGCAGCCGCTAAACGGGCAATCGGCACCCGATATGGAGAACAGGAGACATAATCCAAGCCAATCTCATGACAAAAAATGACACTGGAAGGTTCTCCGCCGTGTTCTCCACAGATCCCAACTTTCAAATCAGGACGAGTACTACGCCCCCGTTCAAAACCAATTTTAACGAGCTCTCCCACCCCACGCTGATCAAGTGCAACAAAAGGATCTTTTTTCAGGACCCCACGCTTAATATACTCAGGAAGAAAATGGCCGGCATCATCACGTGACAGCCCATAGGTCGTCTGGGTCAAATCATTGGTTCCAAAAGAGAAGAACTCTGCTTCACGAGCAATCGCATCAGCTGTTAGGGCAGCACGTGGTAATTCGATCATGGTTCCGATCAGATAACCAATTTTTATCCCGTAGTCCGCGCAAACTTCATCCGCCACTCTGATGGCATTAGCACGTAAAATTTTCAGTTCATTCACATGGCTGATCAGCGGAATCATGATCTCTGGAACAATCTCAAAGCCTTCTTCTTTGACCAGTTCACAAGCCGCCTCCATAATTGCACGCACCTGCATGTCATAAACTTCAGGATAGGTAATTCCCAGCCGGCAGCCACGATGTCCCAGCATCGGGTTAAATTCATGGAGGTTCTCTACATGATCTTTAACCTCCGAAAAACGGATCCCAACCGCATTGGCAAGTTCCGAAATATCGTCATCTGTTTGTGGCAAAAACTCATGCAGAGGTGGGTCAAGCAGGCGAATAGTGACCGGTAATCCCTTCATTTCACGGAAGAGACCGATAAAGTCACTTTTCTGCATTGGTAAGATCTTATCCAGAGCCTGTTTGCGCCCATCCAGATCGTTCGCAAGAATCATCTCTCGCACCGCCTGAATTCGCTCCCCTTCAAAAAACATATGCTCGGTCCGGCACAAACCAATACCTTCCGCACCGAAGTCCCGAGCAACCTTAGCATCGCGAGGAGTATCAGCGTTAGTGCGTACTTTAAGGCGCCTGAACTGATCAGCCCAACCCATAAATGTGGCAAAATTGCCACTCACCTCTGGCTGGATTTTTGGCACCACACCAAGCATCACTTCACCGGAGGAACCATTCAGGGTGATGTTATCACCACGCTTAATTATCTGTCCTGATTTCGTTGTCAACTGTTGCTTTTCATAGTCAATTTTAATATCACCACAACCGGAAACACAGCATTTTCCCATGCCACGGGCAACCACAGCAGCATGTGAAGTCATTCCTCCACGGGCGGTCAAAATTCCCTGGGCTGCGTTCATCCCATGAATATCTTCAGGACTGGTTTCGATCCGCACTAGAATAACTTTTTTCTTCAACCGAGCCTGTTCTTCAGCCTCATCAGCATTAAAAACCACCTGTCCACTCGCTGCACCTGGAGATGCCGGCAGACCTTTTGCTATCACCTGTTTTTCGGCATTAAGATCGAGGGAGGGATGCAATAGCTGATCAAGTTGATCAGGGTCAACGCGCAGCACGGCATCTTTTTCTGTAATCAATTTTTCCGCTACCATATCGACTGCAATCTTGATAGCGGCCTGAGCCGTCCTTTTTCCAGTTCTGGTTTGCAACATATAAAGTTTGCCTTTCTCAATCGTAAACTCGATATCTTGCATATCCTTATAGTGTTGTTCCAAAGTTGAGCGAATATTAGCTAGCTGTTTATAACTGTCAGGTAAGACATCTTCCATTGCCGGCAGATCACCATCTCTATGCTTATCCCGGTTGATCGGTTGTGGCGTCCGAATGCCAGCAACGACATCTTCACCCTGGGCATTGACCAGATATTCTCCGTAGAAATAATTTTCCCCGGTTGCCGGGTCACGGGTAAAAGCCACACCAGTGGCGCAATCATCACCCATGTTACCAAAAACCATCCCCTGAACATTAACTGCAGTCCCCCAATCGCTGGGAATGGCATGAAGTTTACGATAAGTCACAGCACGGGGGGTCATCCAGGAACCAAACACAGCACCAATAGCTTCCCAAAGCTGTTGCAAGGGATCCTCGGGAAAAGTTTCACCCAGACTCTCTTTGTAGGTCAGCTTAAATTCACTCACCAGCTGCTGCAGATCTTCGGCTGACAATTCAGTATCCAGCTCAACATTTTGCTGCTTTTTTTTCTGTGCCAGGATTTTTGCAAAGGCATCACCGTTCATCCCTTTAACAACGTTGGCATACATTTGAATGAAACGTCGATAAGAATCATAAGCGAAGCGTGGGTCATTACTCTGGCGAATAACCCCTTGAATAGTTAGATCGTTCAGCCCCAGATTCAAAACCGTGTCCATCATCCCCGGCATCGAGGCTCGAGCCCCGGAACGAACTGAAACAAGCAAAGGATTTTCAGCGTCGCCAAAGCCTTTGTCCATCCGTTGTTCTAAGACAGACAGAGCCTTGGCAACGTCGTCACGTAAGCCCGTTGGATAATCGCGGTTGTTTGAATAATAAGCGGTGCAAACCTCTGTTGTCAGGGTGAAACCTGGCGGAACCGGCAAGCCGATTGAGGTCATTTCGGCAAGGTTTGCTCCCTTGCCACCCAGTAGCTCCTTCATCGAACCAGCACCGTCAGCCTGGCCATCACCGAAAGCATAAACATATTTAGACATTTTGCTGCTCCTTAGCGCAAAGAGATCAAGATTTTCACAAATCAAGCAATTCTACGAAAATCGGCGATCCCTTTAAACAAACCGGCAATACCGGTTAACAAAGCCAGACGATTATTTTTAACCAAATCATCATCTACCATAACCATAACACCATCAAAAAATGTATCAACTGGTTGGCGTAATCCGGCAATTGCTTCTAAAGCCTTGGTATAATTACGCTCAGAGATATGATCTGCCACTTTCCCTTGTACTTCTTGTAAGCTTACAAAGAGTTCTTTTTCACACTCTTCGCTCAATAAAGTTGGGTCGATGGGTTGATCCAAACCACCTTTAATAATATTACCCACCCGTTTAAATGCAACAGCCAAAGGTTCAAAATCATCCCTCCCTTTCAGTGCAGACAGTGCCTTTATTCGCTCGATAGCATCAATCGGCTCAATGAAAGAAGCGCTCAAAACAGCATCGATAACATCTGCTGGATAGCGTTGAGATGTCAACATATTAACCAGCCGCAGACGGATAAACTCAACCACATCACTGACAATTTCTGCTGCTGCACGTTGCCGTTTAGTTTCCAACAATTGCACACTTTTGGAAACCAGGTCGGGGATTGAAATGTTATAGCCACGATCCATAACAATAGCCAGAATTCCAATAGCACAACGCCGCAAGGCATAGGGGTCAGCGGTTCCGGTCGGAATCAAGCCAACACTGAAACAACCACAAATCGTATCTATTTTATCTGCCAGAGAAACAAAAGCACCAACGTCATCGCTAGGGAGATCACCACCCGCTTGAATGGGTAGGTAGTGTTCATAAATTGCCGTTGCGACCCGTGGGTTTTCCCCTTCCAGCAGCGCGTATTCACGCCCCATCACCCCCTGGAGCTCTGGAAACTCATAAACCATTCCGGTTTCAAGGTCACATTTGGCCAAAGTTGCGGCACGCTTGGTTAACTCAATCGCTTGTGGGGCAAATTGTTGTGCCAATCCTGTAGCCAGCTCGGTAAACCGTTCTACCTTTTCAAAACTGGTTCCTAACTTAGCCTGATAAACGACTTTTTTAAGTGGCTCAAGGCGTGCTTCCAGTTTGCTCTTTTGATCTTCTCGCCAGAAAAACATCGCATCGGACAAGCGCGCCTTGAGAACCCGCTCATTACCGGCAATGACAACTTTGGGGTCTTTTACCAAGGTGTTGGCAATAGTGATAAAATGGGGTAGCAGCTTCCCCTGCTCATCAATCAAAGTGAAGTAACGCTGATGCTCACGCATGCTTGTAATGAGTAATTCAGGTGGTAACTGGAGGAAACTGTTTTCGATTGTACCAGCAAGTGCTTGTGGAGTTTCAACCAAGCAACAAACCTCTGCAAGAAGGTCATCGTCAGGATTGATCCTGCCACCCAATTGTTTGGCCAACACTTCTAGTTGCTCTTCAATCAATTGACGACGCTTTTCAATCTGTGGGATGACATACTGCTGTTCGGCTTTAGCAATATAGTCTTCTGCACCGCAAACTGTGAACTCTTCAGGAGCCATAAAACGATGGCCGCGAGAGAGGTTGCCACTTTGCAAATCTCCAAAAGAAAAGGGAATGACCTCACCTGAAAAAGTTGCAACAATCCAATGCATAGGTCTGACAAAACGGATATCCAGATCTTTCCAGCGCATCGATTTTTTGAACGGGATCTTGCCGATCACGCGAGGCAGAATCACCTCTAGCTGTTCAGCTGAACTGCCACCCTCAATCACTTTGGAGAGGAATAAATATTCACCTTTTTCGGTTTCAATAGTGCTCAACTCAGTCACATCAACACCATTGGTTCGAGCAAAACCTTCCGCAGCTTTAGTTGGCTTTCCTTCCGCATCGAAAGCGATCCGAGCTGGTGGGCCGGTCAGTTCAAGCTCCTGACGCTGCTGCTGCCAGGCGACATCAGCGATTGAGATAGCCAGGCGTCGGGGCGTAGCAAAGGTCTGGATCTCACCGTAACTGATACGCGCGTTATCCAGTTCCAGGCAGAGTAAGCGCTGAATATCATCCAGGGCACGTGGGATAAATCCTGCGGGGATCTCTTCGGTGCCCAATTCTAGAAATAGTTCTGCAGACATAACCTTCTCCAATTTTGAACGTCAGCCCACATCAGCAGCCGACGGGATAATCACTTCTTCAGCAAGGGGAAACCGAGTTTCTCACGCTGCTTGACGTACCCTTCCGCACACAACTTTGCCATGTTCCGCACCCGGCCAATGTAGCTGGCTCGTTCGGTTACCGAAATTGCACTGCGCGCATCAAGCAGATTGAAAGCATGAGAACCCTTAAGAACAAAATCGTAAGCGGGGAAAACCAGATCCTTTGCGATCAGGCGGAGGGATTCTTTTTCGTACATATCAAACAACTGGAAAAGCATATCAGTATCAGCTTCTTCGAAATTGTAATGAGAAAACTCAACTTCAGTCTGATGTTGGATATCACCATACTTGATACCGTCTGTCCATTCCAGATCGTAAACGTTATCAACTCCCTGCAGGTACATTGCAATCCGCTCACAACCGTAGGTGATTTCACCAGAAATCGGCTTCAGATCGATGCCACCACACTGTTGGAAATAGGTAAACTGGGTAATCTCCATGCCATCCAGCCAGACCTCCCAACCAAGTCCCCAGGCTCCCAAAGTTGGTCCTTCCCAGTTGTCTTCAACAAAGCGGATGTCATGTGCCAGCGGGTCGATACCAAAACTCTTAAGCGAATCCAGGTAGAGATCCTGAATATTTTGCGGCGAGGGCTTCAGGATGACTTGAAATTGGTAGTAGTGTTGTAAACGGTTGGGATTTTCACCATAACGCCCGTCAGTCGGACGACGCGAAGGCTCAACATAAGCGACATTCCAGGGTTCAGGGCCAAGAGTTCGCAAAAACGTTGCCGGGTTAAACGTGCCGGCTCCCTTCTCTATGTCATATGGTTGCTGAATAATACAACCCTGTTCAGCCCAATAGTTCTGTAGCGAAAGAATCAAATTCTGAAAATTCACAATACCTCCCAAAAAACTAAAATCTGCTATAAAAAAAGCGGGTTATGCAGCCGCAAAATGGAATCGAGAGTTTAGCTTTCACCCCTCAAGATGTCAAGATTCGTAAAGATCCAAGTCAGGAGAGAAACTTAAGCGATTTCGGTTCTCTGGGCAAAATTTGTTGCAACACTTGACCGAGGATTAAGTCTGACTGCTGGAGTGTTGTCTGACCAAAAGAGAACCCACAAAACTGTCGATGAGAAACCTTAAGTGAGCGGGCTAAAGAGCCAATAGTCCCAAGTTCAACCGGCATTCCAGCTGATCCAGCACAATCAAGGCAAAGACTGCCACCACGATTGGCGTCAAAGCGGATCAATTCATTATCAAAAATCTTCAGGCATTCACTGCAATGCAGAAGATGAGGCATATAGCCAAGTAGATAAATCAAACGCAACTCCAATAACAATCTGGCGCTTGATTCATCACCACCTTGATCAAGATAGTCAAGAAAACTGCAAAGTAATTCATAAATAAGCTGGTGAGATTCGCCCTCCTCCAGCAACAAACCGACCAACTCAACAGCATAGCTGGCGAGAGCGAGGCGCTGAAAGTCACCACGCAAGCCAAAGCGTGAAGTGACCAGCTCAGCCTCCTGTAACAGCCAGAAGGCTCCACGTCCTTTTTTCCACTGAAAAACTGCTTGAGTGAATGGTTCTAGAACAGCTCCAAAACGCTTACGACTTTTCCGAGCCGACTTGGCGAAGCCCTTCTGCAATCCATGTTGTGCGGTAAAAAGAGTCAGAATTATATCCGACTCCCCATAATTGGTATGGCGTAAAACTAAGGCTTCACAACGTTGGGGGATATGCTCCATGACGTTTCTACAAACTCATAACAGGGCAATAAAACAGGAGATCAGACCATAAACTACATTAAGTGAGGGAGAAACAAA
>JAOZOH010000001.1 GCA_029933365.1 Desulfuromusa sp.
TATTGTGGGGAAACTCACCCGGGGTTCGAATCCCTGGCCATCCGCCATTTAAAAACTAGACAAGTCTTGACGGGATTTGAAGCGGAGCGAGCGCTGACTTAATGTCAGAAGAGCGGACAGGACGTCCGCGTCAGCGAGAGTAGGGGAGTCGACGCAGGAGCCGGCGTGATGCTGGTGACGTAGTGGACGAATCCCTGGCCATCCGCCATTTAAAAATCGAATAATTATTGATTGCGGAGAGGTGACCGAGAGGCCGATGGTGCTCGCCTGCTAAGCGAGTGTAGTGTAACGCTACCGAGGGTTCGAATCCCTCCCTCTCCGCCATAATTTGTTAGACTGATGAAAAACGCTCATCTGCGGCGTTACCCTCAATCTACAGTAACGACGTACCTTGCAGTACGCCTTATTCTGTAGCTTTCGGGTACCTTGCATGTGAACATTTTTGATCAGCTTTGAAACGACTACGGTGGTGATGAAATGCTCAGGAATTCCCGTGATGAGAATTCTGAAGTGACCGAATCTCCTCCTCTTCACCAGATAATTTATGGTAGAATTCAAAAGGGATTGACAAATCCCAGAAATTAAGCGATAAAGCCCATCTTTATGCGCCGCTAGCTCAGCTGGATAGAGCGTCTGACTACGGATCAGAAGGCCGGGAGTTCGAATCTTCCGCGGCGCGCCATTAAAAATTAAAGGGTTACAGCAACTTAGCTGTAACCCTTTTTTAGTTTTTTGTCCCTCAGTTGTCTTTGTGTTACCCCTATGTTATCCCCGTGGAACCATAGTCAGTCCAAGGCCTTTCCTCTCTCGCCGCGTCAAACGTGGTTTTCCGGGTCTACGCAAAAGAAAGGGGATGGCTCGAAATGGGACCGGTCCCAATGTGCCCTACTCTTGAAGCCCTAGCTGAAGAGTTCTATGCCTCTCTTTCATCCATTTACAAATGGGTGGTAAGCTGACCGCAATTGGCTAGCTCATCGTGGCAACTGCTTTCTCCGGGATGGTTGCTTCGCTTGCGCTTCGCCTATCATCTCGTTATGCTTTAGCACAAGTCAACTTTGCCAATCTGCAACCAATACAACAACAAATAGGACTCTTAAGAAAATGAAAGAATTATACGAGTCAAACGCAAAAATACAAATCATATGGCTTGAAGATCTTCAGCGAATTCTACGTAGACAAGGGCATACATACAAGCCAGGAGATGGTGGAAGAATTGACATGATTTATAAAGCAATTACTGCGATACATCATGCCGAAAAAATAAAACCATCAAAAAATTTACCAGAATCAGATCACTTTCAAATCAATGACCAGTTTATGCGCCTTATATATGAAGAGCTCTTTGAATTTAATAAAATGGGAGATGAGTATATATGCTCAACCTCCGAAGCTCTATTGAAGTGCAATGGTATAAAACGAAAATTGGACAATTTTACAGTTCCACTATATTTCAGAGGTGAGCATAATTTTGGATGGGATCTTATCTCAAAATTAGGCAGAAATTTGCAAATTGACTGGGAAGCTAACAATCCCAAGAAAGTAACAGCAAAAGAATTAGAATTAATGAAGGACTTTCAAAATCGAGTAAGGACTGACCCCTCTTTAAAGATAAAAATATTCGGTGATTCTGAAATATTCCATCCTGATGATTCTGGTTGGTGGTCTATAATGCAACACTACGACGAAGAACATGGTACACGAATGATTGATGTCACTTCATCTCTTTTTTGTGCTTTGTATTTTGCTTGCAGTGACTGGGACGGCACCATTGATTCATCAGTAGATGGTAAATTATATTTATTCCCCTATGATCCAGGCCGTGGTGTAACAAAAACGCCAGAAACTTGGGGAGAACAAATTATTGGATCAGAAGACAAAATCTACAACAATGTAGATGATTACTTTAATATAGATAGCAGTTATGAAATTCCAAGGTTAAGAAAATCACCGGTTAGAAATGACCGTGCTCTGTCCCAAGATGGTTTATTTGTTTGGCAATCGCAGTTTGACTTACCATTGATGACTTTTCAGATATTCCCATTCAGGATTCACAGGGAATTCAAAGTTTCAATATTGAAAGAATTAAATTCTATGGGATATACAAAGGAAAGAATATTATCTGAGAACAGATATGGCTACTAAGAAACCCTCTTATTGGGTTGTTATATAATATGAGACTTCAAAACATAACAATTCAATTAATTAAGTTATCCGTCCAAAACCTGTAAAAGTGGCTCAGTATAGCACTTCAAAGCCGATTTAATTTCAAAAATGCCCCCCCCCTGTGGTGAATTTTATTCGACCACAAATCAAGTCCGTCCAGATAATGTCATGGATTTTTTGATAATTTGAACACATATTTCTTTTTTTGCCTCGTTTCTTTGTGCTTGTTGGGCATACTCAAGAACACTTTTCCCGTTGACATCGGATGCGAAGACATCAGCACCAGCATTGATTAAAAGCAGTACCATGTGTGGAGTACAATAATCCGTAGCCATCATCAATGGTGTTTGCCCTTTACTATTTTTTTGATCAATATTGGCGCCATGTTGAATTAATATTTCTGCAACTTCATGCTTGCATGCAATCTTGCCATTAGGTTCAGGAGGCCAGGTAAAAGTACCTTCGCTGGCACCCCACGCAGCATGATGAAGAGGGACCCACCTATCGTTTCTACTACTAACTGTCGGAACATTAGGATCTACTCCATTTTCCAAGAAATACCTGGTTGCTGCTGGAGATCCAAAAGTAGCGGCCTCATGTAGCGTTGTGATTTTAAGTTCTGAAAGACCAAAATCAGGTAAGACTTCGGTTGGTGACTCCTCCCCAATGGTAATTCCGACAGTATTGGATTGTTTGATCTGTGGTGCATTACTTGTTGTTTGCCAGCCCTCTTTCTGATGGATATGTTCTTCAAAAATTCCATCAGGCAGGGTGTCGAAGAAATACAACACAGGATCAGTTCCATCGGCACTTCTTTGCGAATTTAAGTCTTCCGCCCACAGGCTATAGCCTTGGCGGGTTACAATTAGTTCATCCTTGGCACGAGTAAGGGCCACATATAGAACCCGGCGTTCCTCCTCAACCTCATCACTGTCACCTAGGGCATATTGTGAAGGATAGGCTCCCGGTGATACATTAACCACATAACACACTTCACTCTCTGTCCCTTTCGCAGAGTGGATTGTGATAATGGTTACGATATCCTCAGTTTCCAGTCGATCCACTTGGGTTCCATGTACAGGGTCAAGAAGGTATTCTTCTATAAACGCCAAAATAGATGTATGTTTCTCCGCAAGTTTTTCTACCAATCGAAAGTCTTTGCGACGTTTATCCCACCCTTGTTTCTGATATTTCGCAGACAGAACCTCTTCCATCGTACGAACCACGCTTGCTAAAGCCTTTGAAACCTCCGTTTGGAGTTCCTTCACTATTTGAACAGCTGCCAAAGCAACGACGGGTATCTTGGGTTCATCTTTCATCGCCTGAATGCATCCATCAAGCGTCTGTTCCGTAAGAATTCGTTCGATCACCCGATTTGCAGTCACTTCACCAACACCATTCCAAAGCGTGAGAAAGCGCATCCACCCGATTTCATCCTGTGGGTTAGCAACGAGACGCAAAACGGCCAACACATCACGAACATGCGCCGATTCCAGGAGCTTGGTTCCGCCAATAAATCGATATGGGATTTCTTTCGCCAAAAAAGAACTTTCCACAACCCTTCCTGTAAAACTCGACCGAACCAGAATCATGTGCTCCTGCCAGTTAGCCCCAGCGTTCCTCCTTTCGATTAAGTCCTCCGCAATCCAACGTCCTTCCTCCCATTCGTTGACAAAGGTGTGAAGCTGGGGGCACATGCCACTGCCACGAGCTGCAACCAAATCCTTTTCGTAATTTAGAGGACTTTCTGAAAGAAGCCAATTTGAAGCGTCTAGAATCTCCTGGGTCGAACGGTAATTTTTCTCCAGTTTAAGAGTTACTGAGTCTTCAACACGCTCAGAAAAGCTATGAACATTGCGGAAATCAGCGCCCCGGAAACCATAAATTGATTGCGCGTCATCTCCAACGCAGAACAATGTGACTTGGTTGCGTAACGGGTTTATCAGCTTCCATTGAAGCGGGTTTGTATCCTGCATTTCATCTACAAGGATATGGTCATACTGGTTGGCTATCCAGGAACAAGTTTCAGGTGAGGTTGACAACCGTTGAGCAACGACATCAAGTATGTCATCGTAATCAAGATATCGTCGGTCTTTTTTTCTTGCCTCATACGCGAGCATTACTTGGGCAATCTTTTCCTTTTGCCCATATGAATCTGGCAAATCCTTTAGAATTGTTGCATAGAGTGTCTGCCCCGTATTTCTTGCAAAAGAATAAAGGTCACATAGCTGCTTAGCACTTGGAAGTGGTGGGGAAGATTTTTTCCCTCTCAATACCTTGAACAACTGCATTTGGTCATCTCTATCAATGACTGAATAATCTTTGTAACCAAATGCCGAGGGTGCTCGCCTTATAAGTGAAATGCACCATGTATGAAACGTGGAGGCATTGAGTTCTTTCGCTCTATCACCAAGATGCATGCCTACTCGTTCAACTATTTCAGATGCTGCTCGCCGCGTGAACGTGAGAATTTTGATTCTGTGGGATGGCGTTCCGGTTGAAATAAGGAAAGCAGCGCGAGCAATGATAGTCTTTGTTTTACCGCATCCCGCACCAGCTAGCACAAGGGCATGCTGGCGTTGTAAGGATGCTGCCATTCTTTGGTGTTCGTTAAGCTCAGACAGTAATGAGTCGACAGTCATTTTTCTCTCAAATGCTTATTGCTAAAGGATCTAACAACAGAGTTCACTGGTGGATAGCTCGTAGCACAGCGGGGAGTTTGACGTCCTTGAGTAGCCAGTTATCAGGCCTTGCCCATATATTGAGATGCACCAATTTCTTTTGAACATAAACCGTACCCTTTTGCTTCGTAAATATTAAATACCGCCTGAACTACAGGCAATGGCAATTCCAATGACTCTTGAATTATCTTACCATTAAGCCATTTATTACCATTATGAGTCTCGTTTACAATGAACTATAAAAAACAAGATGTTTTTAGGCTCAATGATGTAACCACAAATTGTTGCACAGGGATGATGTCTCTCGGGCATAGGCTACTCTGCCATCCGACTGGCTATTTGTGCTATTTCAGCCTCGGACAATCGATCAAGTGTCCATCCTTTGGCAAATTTCGCAGTTTCAGATTTCGGCAGCTGATTTTCTGTGAGGTCTCTTATTCGAACACGGGCAGGCATGGCTGCACCTTCACCAACAAAGATAGCTTCTTGCTGAGCAAGATTTGGTAATGTCTTAGTCATGCCCGATAAACCGTCTGGTAAGAAACGAGCCACGTGCTGCTGATCCGCAGCGTTTGTTAGCCTCAACACAAGCCAAGTGCCACACTGAGAGATGACTGTGCTTTCCACGTCTGCAGGTCGTTGACTGACCAGCATTAATCCAATGCCATACTTCCGACCTTCCCGTGCAATACGCCGGATCGCGGTTTGGGCTGCTGCATACTCTGCTTCTCCACGGTCAGGAACATAGCGATGGGCTTCTTCGCAGACGAGTAAAATTGGATCGCGCTTACGTTCTTCAGTGGTTTGATGAATTTTATATTGAAATAGAAGACGAGCCAGCATTGCGGCTAATGGGCCAGCGACCTCGTTAGGAAGCCCGGAAATATCAAGAATTCGTAAGTCTTTGTTGGCACCTTCAGCATCTGTGATTATACCGACCAATTGTGCAATGATGTGCTCCAGAGGTGGACTTTGCTCTGTCCAATCCCGCATCAAAAAGCGAATTCTAGGATCACGTCTCAAAACGGAAAGTTTGTCCAAGATAGATTTAAATGACTTTGAAAAATCCGTCATGGTAACGCTTGCCAGCACTCCGTTTTGAACTCGTGCAGCTTGCAAATACATAATATGATTATAAAACTCTTGGAGGCAAAAGGGGCGTGGCTTGTCACGATCAAACTCGATCAGTTGCTCGACCGTAGCGCCAGTCTTGGGGCGTGGTTCGTCATGATGCAGCCCATCTGTAGGAGCTGTCCCACCATGTGCAGTAGGTGACGGGTCTACTAGGTCGGCAGCTACCATTCGCGCGTATGTAATCGCCTTGTAGACGATGTTGTTTTGGGACGTAGCTTCTTGTTCGGTTTTACCGATAACAAGAGTCCGAAATTCATCTGCTGACATCAGCCAGTATGGGAGATTAATCGGTGTCCCAGTCGTTTCCTCTGTGCCGAGAGGATCGTAAGCACGATAGACAATAGCACGTTCTTTGAAAGCGTTACTGTATTCGTCGTGGGGGTCGATGATCACGATTCGCGGATGACTTACTGTCTCTGGTTCTGCTTTATGTTCAAGCATACTATGAAGTAATGCAGCGACTGCACCTGATTTTCCAGAACCAGTGGAGCCGAGAATTGCACAGTGCATACCGAACATTTTGTCAATATTGGTTCGACAGACTGCATTATCAGCGCCTACGTAGTAAGCAAACGGGACAAGTGGATTATAGGTGTCCGTGTGTTGTTGCCCCTCCGCAGCAGTGTATATCTCGGTAGTTTCTTCTCGGGTTAGAAGGTGAACGCTTTGACGGGGAAGTGGGTATGTTGTAACACCTCGAACAAAGTTCAGTTTCTGTTCTGCAGAATTCCACGTACCTTCTGAAAAAAGCTCAATTTCCATCAGTCGCTGGTCTGCATCTGGCGGAATATGTTTCCCAGTTTCAAGGAGCTCTTCAGAACGCATACGCAAAAGCGTCACGAATCCGAATACCAATCGACGGCCAAAGTGTACCTTGACGATACTCCCGATCTGTCCGATTGGGTAAACTCGGCCTTCATAGATTCGGGTCAATTCCGTTACATCTCCAGAGAGTTCTACCCTGATTGTAGTTCCGGATACTTCGACGATATGTCCAATCTTGAGGTCTTGGATAAGGTCAAATGTTTTCATAACAAGAAAGCCTCTGCGCCACTGTTAAGGATTTTTGTTACACCCTTTAATTTCCACCATTCACGACTTTCTCCGTCAGCTGGGGGGGCGAGTGGACCCTCATCACCAACGTAAATTCCGTCCGCTGCCATTACATAAAGCCGTTTTGCCCAAGGGGCTGTCTGCCACCTTTTGAGCGTGGGATTAACGTTAAGCGAAAAAGCAATAATTGTTGTTTTGTTTTCGGGCCTTTGAAGGGCCAATTCAATTTCTTGATTGATGTGCTCATCACCGAAGCTGTACCCACAGGTGACAAGGATATTCTCCTCCGACGACCCTAATGCACGGCGGAATAAATCGAATTGGGCCGCAAAAGGGTCACGTTGCGTGGCTAAATACTTGGTTGATTGTGGATATATCAAAACCCGTGAAGTCTTTTGGGGGTAGAGGTCTCCATCCCGGACTCTCCATACGTAACCATCATCACTTAAATGCCAATCAATTGAACCATGGAGTTTGATTACTTGGGCTCGATGTCGAAGGTCTGGCGCATCTTCGCCATACCTATGAGTTCGATAGGCAACAGCTCCTCCAGAAAATCCATCCCAGTAGGAAAAACCACCCAGAGCCAATGCGTCCTCTAGCAGTGTGTCATAATTTGTTGTGAAGAGTCGAACCGCCCGTCTTCGTTCTGCTATGCCAGCTTGACTGCGATTGAATAATGCGGACACAAACTCAGAATGAAGATTGATCTTGCCCAGCAACAACGGACACCAAGCTAAGCTACAAGTTTGGCCTCAAACGCTTCCGGGCTGATATGGCCGTTTGCGCTGTGGCGACGGCTGCGATTATAGTCGACTTCAATATATTCGAAAAGGGTTCTGCGCATATTATCTCGAGTTAGGAAACGTTCGCCATGAATCACTTCTACCTTCAATGTGTGGAAAAAGCTCTCGGCACAAGCATTATCATAACAGTTGCCCTTGGCACTCATGCTGCAAATCAGTTTGTGCTGTGAAAGCAGACTCTGGTAACGAATCGAACAATATTGGCTACCGCGATCGGAATGAACAATAACTCCTTTGGGCATGCGCCGTCGCCATAGAGCCATTTGCAAGGCATCACAGGTTAGGCCTGCAGTCATGCGTTCGGAAATAGACCAACCAATGACCATGCGGGAGTACAAATCGATGATGACAGCTAAATAGAGCCAGCCTTCATCGGTCCACAAATATGTGATATCGCCGACCCATTTCTGGTTGGGAAGCGAAGCATTAAAATCTTGCTGCAACAGATTGGGTGCCACCGGCAGATTGTGCTTCGAGTTGGTCGTCGCTTTGAACTTTTTTGCCGCTTTGGCTCGCAGCCCCTGGCGTTTCATGCTGGCCGCCACCGTTTTTCGGTTGTAGTTCTGTCCTTGATCCTGAAGGTCAAGAGTGATCTCGGGCGATCCCGAGCGTTCTTTACGGGCAATAAAGGCCTCGGCAACTTGCTGATCAAGAAGTATTCGCCGTTTCTGACTTTCTGACAGATACTGTTGTCGATGGCGCCAGCAGTAATAGCCGCTGCGGGACACAACAAGAACACGACACATGGCGCTCACTGTAAAAATACCTGAGTGTTTTTGCATAAAGGTGTATTTCATTTCAGGCTTTTCGCGAAGTACACCGCCGCCTTTTTTACGATAGCCAACTCCTCGGCCTGCTGAGCTAGCTGGCGTTTAAGGCGAGCATTTTCGGTAGCCAGTTGTTGCTCGGTATCGCTCTGTGTTTGTAGCAACCGTGCTTTACCGCGCCAATTATAGAGCTGGGTTTCGTGTAGACCGAGTTGTTTTGCTGCCTCGGCAACACCAACTTTTTCTGCCAGTGCCAAGGCCTCGGCCTTGTACTCTTGAGAATAACGTTTACGTGATGGTTTGTTCTGTGCTTTTTGTTTTTTCATAGATCACCTCTGTTACGAAGATTACTCGCTTAACAGGGTGTCTGTCGAGACTGGGCAGGATCAGATTCACTTTAACAATTGAGTTGTCACGGCTGCCGATCTTTTGGGGGGTTTCGTCCTTTTCTGGTTGATACCCCCACCGGATCGTCTCGGCAATCCAGCCAAGAATTCTCTGATGTAATTTATCTAATTGCTCCAGTTCAAGTATGACATCTCCAAAATTTGTGTTTTGCTCTTTTGATCGCTCAGCGATTGTTCTGTAATCACTAAGTTGACTGAGAATATGTTCGATATGGGCATAGTCAGAAAGTTGTCCCTTAACATGATCGAGCACCTTCTTGTCATCCTCCTCCCCGTATTCCTCTGCCATTTCAAAGACACGTTTAGTGAGTGGCAGCATCAAAGGAATTCCGGCGTCGAGGCTTATTCCCGCGCCAAACAACCATGATTGGTTTCCGGCCGCAAGCAGTTCATCAAGTTGTGTCAAGCTGTCGTTGAATGTTGTATCCATAGCAAGGTTACTCCGATACATATTTTCATAGATCAAGTTTGAAAACGTGAGTTTGTGCGATTGTTAATGTGTCGAAAGGGATATTGTTGCTTTTACAAGTGTTTCAGGTACATACTTGATGACTAAAATGAAAAAAGCCACCGCTGCGAATTATCACAACCGGCGACTTTTGATGTTTATTTTTGTTTGTCATCATTCCCTCCAAGTGATGTTAACAATGTACGCTATATTAGCGAACAGCAGTTTGTTGGTCAATCAGTATCCTCTCGGACAAACTATTACTATCTCCGGGTATTGCAACACGACAATTGAAACGCCATTAGTAGATTAGACAGTTTTGAGTCTAGCAAATTTTAAGTTATGACATTCCGCCACCTTTTACAGGTGGCGGTTCTGTTTCATAATTGCTATGTGGCAAAAAAAAAAAGAAAAAAGAAAAAAAAAGAATCAGGGCTCCTGCTTTACGGCAGGAGCCCCGGACTTTAATACAAGCACTAACGACCCGCCTCATTTATTCCATAGTCCATCGCCTCTTCGATTTTACGGGCAGCGATCTCGCCGGTCTTGGCCATTGATGCTGTCGAGAGCCTGGCATAAATGAGGGTTGAACGGATATCCTGATGCCCGAGAGCTTCCTTGACTTCGGCCAAGCTGGCACCCCCATTAATCAAAAGACTGGCATTGGTCCTTCGTAAATCATGCCCCCTTAGGTTGTCAATCCCGGCTTCCTTTATCGTTCGTGAAAATGATCTCCTGATTTCTAAAAGGTGCCCCTTAGCTGACCCGCTAGGAAAGAGGAATGGTGACGAGGTTCGCTCTTCATGCATCTTTAAGAGGAGAGCATGCGCTTGACTGTTGATTGCCACATATCGCGGTTTGCGGTTTTTTGGGTCGGGAATGTAGAGCTGTCGAGTCTGAAGATTGACGTTCGCCCACTTGCATCCCAATAGCTCAGATCTCCTCAATCCCAAACTGATCAACAAAAAGATTGCCTGCCCCTGTGGCGTATGGAGTCTCTTCCGAAGGGCGGTAAAAAATCGTTTCAACTCGTCATCACTGAGGAATCTGTCACGGCTTTGTCCCTCATAATACTTTTTCACGCCTGACGCAGGATTTTTGTCGATCAGCTCCAGATCGACAGCCCGCTTCAAAAGACTTGAAAGTAACGACAGCGTCCGATTTGCAGTGATGCTACTGACCTCATCCTGGAGGTGTTCGTGATACCGGACGATATCTGCCTTGCGGATATCAGCAAGACGGTAGTTTCCAAACTGAGGAATAATTTTTCCTTTCAGTCGGCTCTCCACATCCTTGATTGATTTGTATTTTTTTCGGGCATAAGGGAGAAAGTCATCTTCAATAAATAGTGCAAGGGTAGGGGATAATTCAATATTCACCTGCTCTTTGGGGTTGATCCCTTGGAGCATGAACGCTTTGTTCTTTCGGATTTCTTCGCGAACCTTTGCCAGATTCATTACGTTTACAGGGGCGATGGTGATAAATACCTTTTTGCCGCTCAGTACACCCCGTTGACGCCATGACGCCCTACCGGAGGGGTAGACGCAGAGTTTTAGGTTATCCTCAGAGATGTCAGTCCACTCGATCGCCGACTCACCTTTTGGGGGTGGCTTACTGATCAGCTCCTGTACCTTCCGTTCGGTGAATTTCACCTTACGGTTGACCGGCTTTTTATGTCTGTCACGATGCATAGATTTTCGTCCTCCTTTCATAGAATCAGACGGTCGGCTGACCGCTTTGATAGACAATGCTTAAGTTATGACCTTGGGTCAGCAGACGTTTTGTCTGTTGGTTGTCTTTTAGGTGAATTTCGGCGCGCCGAAGTAATCAGTCTGGCGTTACCGTCACCTCATAAATCTCCATTTGGTAGTACGAGCAAAAATTGCTGCTCCAGATTTCCCAAAGTTCGGCACCGGACTCAATAGGGTAGGTTTGATTAAAGTGCTGAAACACCTTCTGACCAAAATCAAAATCGATCTCCTTTGCCAGTTCGTTATAGGGCGGAAGACCGACACTGCAAAAGTCGGTGACATAGGAGATGGTTCCATCCTTCTCCAGACGAATTTCGACTGGATGACATCCGCCGCCCTCAGCGGAGTAATCTGGATCACGAAAGTTGATGGTAACCGCGACCCCCTCAGGGATACTTGCCTTTGTTATCTCCTTTTCCAGGATCCTGATGAGTCCCCTACCCACGGGGTAGGGGCAATTGGTGTTGTTGATCTTCATAGATTTGGTGCTCCATTCAAAATAGAACCGCCCATCCTTTTAGGGGATGGGCGGTTTTTGTAGTTTCTAAGGACATGAATTTATTCAGGAATTGTTCGAATGATAGCAAGAATCTGTCGATGGCTTCGCCATCGACACGCTTTAAGTGATTAATAGAGGGGGAAGGACCCCATGATTTAAAATGAGGACCTTCCTTCAATTTAATGTTGTTTTTTCCAGTTCCAAATTTGCTAAAAAACTGTTCACTCAAGCAAACTCAAGTTCGACAAGCTGCTGCGGAAATCGAAATTTCGAATAGTGCTGACTATTTTCCTAGGCTCGCCAACAGATCCATGCCCAGTTGCTGACCTCTCTCAAGCTGAGCAGATGACATTTGCCTAGACACTTCATCCATAATTTTACCGCCATCTTTATTCCCATTGGCTTTGGCGACATATGCCCAAGCGTACGCTTGGACATCATCCTGAGGTGTACCCTGTCCATACATATGCCTGATTCCTAGATTGAATTGAGATGCCACATCTCCTTGCCTAGCCGCAGCTTCAGTCCACTTGACGGCTAGCTCGTAGTCCTGAGAAACCTCTTTCCCCTGAGCATACATGACCCCCAGGTTTGCCTGGGCTTCCGCATAACCTTGTGACGCGGCTGCTTCATACCACTTGATGGCCAACTTGTAGTCTTGGGAAACACCATTCCCCACATTGTACATGAACCCGAGAGCGTACTGTGCTTCCGCAAGCCCTTGTGTGGCAGCGGCCTCTATCCACTTGCTGGCCAACTTGTAGTCTTGGGGGACACCATGCCCACGATAATACATGTGTGCGAGCTTAACCTGTGCTGACGCAACACCTTGCTCCGCGAGTGGCGCAATATGCGTAAGGGCTGTTGTGTAGTCTCCGGCCTGATAAGCTTTTTTTCCCTTCTGCTCTTGGAGATCCTGTTGTCGCTGTAGCTCAACTTTTTTCTGTTCAAGCATCTCCTGGTACGCCTCAATAGAGGCAAACCCAGCGTCCTTTGCCGCCAGCTTAAGAGCTTCCGCTTTTTCGCGTTCCAGCTTCAGTTGAAGTTCAGCCTGAATACGAACCTGTTCATCCTTTTTATACTGCTCAAACTCTGCAGTGGAGGCAAAACCGGCAGCGATAGCCTCTTGCTCTTTCTTTTCGGCCTCATGAATGCCAATCAGCACAAAGCCGACTAGAACGAACACGACGGTAAAGCCAAGAACTTTTTTGGCCGTTAAGAAATTGTTGCTGGAACTGTTGATCACCTTTCTTACCGGTGGAAGACATATTAATGCAGCAGCCAGAAAAGGAAGTCCGACTATAACCCCCATATCCATTATCGCTGCAACAGCGAAAGCCAGAGATAATATTCCAGCGGTATAGCCAACTAATGTTTTCATTGAGAACCTCCTCATCTAAAAGATGAATAGCATTGTATGAGTGGATAGCCCTTCGTTGTACCTGCGCGAAGAACGGTAAACGTTCAGAAAATCAAACTCAGGATCGTATAAGCGATATAGCCCGCAGTACAAATTACGATTCCGACCAGCGTTTGCGGTGCCACGCACATCATTATTCCCAGAACCCCGCCAAGTGCGACAGAAGCCCAGAATCCAAGTGGGGTAAAAATCATTAAGAGTAGAATGCAGCCGACAGGTAGTGCGAAATATTGCATGTGTGTCCCTCCTCAATGGATCAGTTAAAAATTGTCTGGTAAAGAGCCACGGGCCAGATCATTCCACCAAATATTGCACCACCCCAGCCTATGACTTCACCCATGGGGTTTACATCTCCATGAATCCATATAGCGGTAATGATCACGCCTAAAGCATAAATACCGATAATTTTATCCTTCAAGCTTCCACTACTTTCTTGTTCTTCCGACATTTTATTCCTCCCTCAGATTGGTGTGACAGCGATGAAGCCTGCCTGTTTTAGTAAACAATCATTGTTAATAATGTCCAACCTAGCATGCTTTTGCACAAAAATGAAGACTATAGTCCGTGGACTATGAGTCACGTCAGCTTTTACGATGAATTCTCAATAAGGAGATCCATCGTGGAACTTGAAACCGCCTTTGGGCAGACATTGAGAGAATTTCGTAAAAAGTCCGGCCTAGCTCAAGAAGCCCTGGCTCTGGAATGTGGTCTGGATCGAACCTTCATCTCTCTGCTGGAGCGCGGCTTACGGCAACCGACACTAAAAACTCTCTTCCGGTTGGCTGCTGTCCTAAAAATCCCACCATCGGCGCTCGTCGCTGACGTTGAAACTCGTCTCCAATAATCACAACATGTAACTGCATTAATGATCGTAACGATTCCAGCCAGCCCTGATTGGTGTAGGTCTTTACGGTTCTGTCGTTTTTGAAGTGAAGGGCCACATCTGGCAGACTGAACAGATATTTCAGGACTGAATGTCGGTTGTTTTTTCCAGTTCATAATTTCCTGAAAACTGATTTTCCTCTGGTAGCTGACTGGCATCGATAAACACGACCTCCGATACAAAGACCAAGCGATGTAGCTTCCTGCTCTTACCATCACAGCAGATATCGATGATCGCTATCTCTTCCGGCATCCCGAGGGCTTCGAGCTCGTCCAAGTCATGATCAGTTGCCAGCTTGAAGTTATAGTCATAATCGGCTAAATCGTCTTCGTCGGTATACTCGAGTAGTTCTTCACGGCAGGCACACATAAAACCGAGCATTTCCCGTTTAAGGTCGGGATCACTGCTGAGTGCTTGCAGGTCGTTCAGGTGGTTAAATTTACGCATGGGATCCTCCAGTAGTTGATGATAGCTGGTGGATAAAAGGGGGTCGGTTCATCAGATCTCCCCCAGTTCTGCCATAGAGCTAAAGTCAGTGCCGATAATCACATGATCCAAAAGCTTGATGCCCAACAACTCTCCGGCCCGCTTAAGGCGGATTGTAATTTCCCGATCTTCTTGGCTTGGGGTGGGATCTCCTGATGGATGGTTGTGGACTATAATTAAAGCTGCAGCAGAAGAGAGCAGAACTGACTTAAACACCTCTCGCGGGTGAACAACGGTGGCTGACAAGCTTCCTGTTGAGATATGATCAATGCAGAGTAGTTGGTGTTTTGTGTCCAGATGCAGGGCCAGAAAATGCTCCTTGGTTTCTCGCTGTAGGAATTTAAAGCTCTCGAATACTGTCTGGGCACAATTCAATGGTTCGCCCGTCAGGTAGGTCTCTGCGGCTTCATTGACTTCTATGGATTCGAATACCGGGCGGATAATTTTGAGGCGGACTGAGCGTAACTCATCGCTACCAGTCCTCTGGAACAGACTTTCAATTACGGACATAGTTGGCTCCTGGATCTAAACTGATTAATAGAAAAGGCCTGCTCCTTTAAAGGGGGCAGGCCGTTATTAGTTCAACAGATGTATGTGGATTAGCGGTTGCTTGAAGCTGGCTATTAAGTTAAGACCCGCTCCCCAAGAGGTAGGGGCGGATTCGTTCACCATGCGTACGCGGATCAATTTTCGTCGTTCTGTACCTCTTTTATGATCGGTAAAATTTGCGCAACCTGATTGTTAAGCCGTTGCAGTTCTCCCAAACTAGCTTCTAGAGTTTGTACCGCTTCAGCACTGGTACCTTTGAGTGCAGTGACTTTGGCAATCAGATCCTCATCGGCATCATCGACGTAGAGTTCCTTTAATCCCTGCTCGACGTTGTTCATCTTTTGAAAAGCATCACGTAGGTTATTAAGTAGATCTACCCGCTGGTAGCTGCCGAGTTGCCGGATACGGTAATACAAATCTTCAGCGGTACGCTGCTGCATGCGTTTGTATGCAACCTGAACCAGCCTTGCTTCATCCCCTAATTCATCCAAGGTGGGTAACGGTAGTTCAGCCAGATCGTCAATGCCTGCAGCCACCCTGTGTAAAAGGTCGGACATGCCCAATAGGGCGTTATGGGCGTGACTCATTCCTTCATCACTGGCGTAAGCTACGCCGAAAGCAATCGCTTTTATCTGGCGGCTAAGGCTTGCCAAGATATCTTGTACCCCTTCCGGTTGCTGGTAGATGTTTTGATCCTGCATCATTTTTCTCCTGTTTTAAATTCATGTAGATTACCGGCATCTTATTACTTAATAGGGCGTAGCTCTCTGGCACGCCGCTTAACTTCCGGTGTGACATGGATGTGGAGCTCTGCCAGCAACAAACTCATCAATGCCAGATCATCTAGCAGACCGCCGGGCAAAAAATCTGGTATCGCATCTGCTGGCATAATTAAATATCCCAGCACACCGATAATGCTGGTCCTGATCCACCAGGGGGCATTATTTTCGATCAACAAAACGTAAAGAATCAGGGCGCGATCTAGTATCTTTCGCCCGGCCTGTCGGGGGAGTTTAGTAATCTTTTTACGGAACTTTGCTCGGCTGAATTGGTTTCGATATTGATCGATATTATTACGGTTGATCGGTTCCACCCTGTCCCCCTTCCGACGCTGCCAGTTCGGCTTTGAGCTTACTGCGCACTTCGGGGGCGTAATCATCAAGATCGGGGCAGATCCATGTAATTCCATCACCGCTGTTACCCCAAAGAGTGACAGCCAGCAGGCAACCGTGTCGGGTAAAAACACCTTCGATCGACTGTTGAAACAATAAACGACCATGGTGATCCATGACAGTTGTTGGCGTGTCGTCTTGTTCGATAAAAACAATGTAACCGTATCTACTGCTGTCGAATCCTTGACCGAAAATTTCTTCGAGGATCACAACTGTTTCCAGCGCTACGGCTTTAGTTTCCGGTGGCAACGTGGACGATTCCACCTCATTGCTTGCCTTGAAAATCTGCATACTTTCCTCCCTGGATGGTTAGTGGTTAAAACTCTATTCAGAATTAAAATATATTCTCGATCTGGCTGTTAAAACGGGCGTTTGTGGTTGTTGATGGAAGTTTGGATGGATTACAGGCGGGGGTCTTTGCTGAGATGATTTTCCAGGACGAAAGTAGTGTTTTAAGAATTTTGGTGGTTGGTGGAGATTTGTCTATGGTTGCTTTGATTTTTGCTGAGTGGGTGGTGGATTTTCTACACTAACAAAACTGTTCACCGATAACTGGAAGGTGGTGATCCATGTCACAATTTACCGAATGCGTACTAACGTAGTATTGGGAAGAGACATATTTTTTCACTGTGTTGCTGGACAGTATTGAGCAAGCCTTAAAACGGGGATGGATTCTAAGGGGGTTTAAGGCAAGGGAACTTCGGCACGCCGAAGTTCCGGTCATGATAACAAATATAAAGCCCCAGGCACCAAAGCCTGAGGAGGTATCACGAAAAAGAAAAGTTGCTAGACCATGATAGGCTCATCCGCGAAAAATAGGGTAATTCCACGGTCTAGGGAGTTTTATCTGTTTGACCCAGTCGGATATGAAGACAAGTTTTCCTTGTTTTGGATTGTATTCAATAATCAATTTCTTTATGGGGTTCAGTTCTATTCTCGACTGTTTATGTAAGTAGTAGCGTGGGGTGAGGTTAATCTTGTTGACAAGGCGCGATAGTGCTCGATTTATTGCTTCAATATTTTTAAAAGTTCCAGGGATAAGCGCACGTCTTGCTTGATATGGTGTGTCATCCTCAGCATATAACGGAAAATCAAAAGCTATCTCGTCCTCGAGTTCATCCGCTGCACCGTCTGCAAGCAGTGAACAGTCACTTTTTGATCTGGGGGAATGGAGCACTGTCGAACGTGAGACTACATCATCTGGATCTATCCGATGATCCAAGGCCATCACAAAATTCATCGATAAGATGTCGTTGCCATACATCTGCTCTAACCGAGACATACAAATCCTAATGTCATTCAACCTGAGTCTTTTATAAGCGCTTGCATACAGAAGCCCGGTCGCTCTTTCCATGAGCAAAATGGCCTCGCCCTTTTGTTTTTTACCATCACCTGATGACCATAAGAAGCGAATTTTATGGATTGCAACTTTTCCAGGCTCAGCATCATTTTCATCATACGCAGCTTGAAGAGCACCTGAGGCATACCGTTGTATCCTCCGCAAAACGGTTGAAGATGTAATTGGTTTTTTCGTGTTTTGTTTAGGGTTAGAAGATGTGGCAGCTTTGCTTCTGCCCGACAGTGGTACTAGCTGGGATGGCAGGCGAGTTGAAATTGGCGCCAAATATCTCATCAATTTACCGTGGTGATATCTGGATAGCCTGAGCATCTCTAGAAAAATAATCTCCTCAAAAATGTCCATTTCTGGGCAAACCGTCGGATCCCTTGACTGATCAAAAACAGAATCCCTATTTAGCCACAATTGAACGGATGTGGGCGAAACTTTGCAGTCCCCGGCAATTTTCCTGACAGACCGTTTGTTTTCGTCCTTGTTTTCGTCTTTGTTTTTTCGAATTTTCGCTCTCACATCATGTTCAATTCGTTTGCTCATGTCAAAACTGTACCAGCTTAATGCATGCCTTGCAAGATATAAAATAGTCAAGTCTCTACAGGGCGCTGAGATTTTGAATATAGGGACATACCCGCCAGAACACTGCGATTTAATCCATAATGGCTGAAAAACTTTTGAGGAGGAATCGATGAGAGAGATAAGGAAATTGAAAAAAAGTGGAGGAACAATTGATATCAAATTGAAGCCTGCAGGTCAAGACCGACGCTTCAAAATAATCAAATCAGTTTTGCCGCGTTTGATCCAGATCGTCATTTATGAAGGGAAGGATCGGATCACATTCACCGATTTAATGCTACCTGGTTTCAAAGCTGTCGCAAGTGCCAATGGCGCTATCACATTTTACCATCAGTGGCAGCATTGGCAGGACGGTCGTCAGTTCGACAAGCTAGGTCGCTATCCGGGGGTCTTTCCTGATGTTATCCGCGAGGTCATCCTGAATCGGAATGAGCTGATCGCTCAGGGTCTTGACCCAAACGGTTCTGATGAGAATGTCATTCCCGATATTTATCAGTTCATCATGGATGAGATTATCCCAAAGCTTGACGAGTGGTACTCCAAGTCTGCAACGCCACGTAGCCAGATCAAAAAGTGGATTTTGCGATACTTCTCCGGGGAAAAAGTCAAGCCGCTGAACAAAGTTACCCGTAGAGACATTGTGAAGTTTGTCGAGTGGGTGGCTGAAAACGGGAGCTGGACAACTGCCAACCGTTGTAAGGCGATGCTGTCGGTGATCATGAACCGGGCACTCGATCTTGAGTATGTTGATCGGAACGTCTGTCTCGGCGTTAAGGGGTATCGCGAAACAGCTTCAAGGACGCGGATATTTTCTGATAATGAGTACGTTAATTGCGTAAAGGCTGTCGTTAGAAACATTGACCATCAACACTCAAAAATCTTGTACCTGCTCCTGTTGATTCCTCTTCGATTCATGGAAGTTGCAGCCATGCAGTGGAGTCGGATCGACCTTGAGAAAGGCACCTACTTCATCCCGGCTGATCTCTCTAAAAACCGCCGTGCGAGAACCATTGCACTTAACCAGCCTGCTATCGACCTGTTAGCCAAAATGTTCGGTGATTGTGATCCAAGCGTCGATTGGACATTTCCTGCGACATCTAAATCTGGCCACACCGAGGGTATCAGAGTTCAGTATCGGAAAATCCTTAAAGAGGCAGGAATTACCAGCTTCAGAATCCACGACATTAGGAGGTCTGGAACCTCTGCTTTGCTGAACGACTTTGACGTTAACCCATTGAAATTAATGAGCATTTTGGGGCACAGTGAGATGAAATCGACCCTCGTTTATTCCCATTTATCAGCTAAGTCGATGGTGCATACCAGCGACCAACTAGGCCAGAAATTCGAGGAGGCTGTCAATGCGCAATCCAATCCTTGAGCAGCATGTCAATTCGCACCCTGATCGTCAGGCCGATCCGTCGGTAGATAGTGAGAAGGGCAAATTTGAAAGACTACATATAGAAAACAGTGATGTTATTAAATCCATCCTCAAAAAAAACGGCGGCCGTATCAAATATACGCGGGGGATGGTCGTCTTTATAGATTTTGAGTGGTATCGCGTTGGTGGCCGCAATGTCCTTTTAAGTATCCAGATCGCGGTTGTTTCGTCTGATGGGAGCCGCAACGTAATTATCTATACACGCATCGGCAGACGCTTACGGAAGAAACTGTCAGACATCGGACATATTGATTCATCGAAAGACGCAGTTGATGAACGGATGACCCTTGAGGAGATCGTCGAACGGGCGATGCTCATTAATGATGGTGGCAATCTTGCTAACCGCAAAATCGGCAAGACCCGTGTGCTTCTGGTGATTCACAATTCCGTTGCAGAATGGAGCATGCTGAAGGATCGTAACGCTCCTGAAATCATCAAGAAGCTCACCTCTATCAGAAAAAGTCCCGTCACCGGGGTTCACCCGATCAAGGTTCGCAACCGTCGGATAGGCGAAGTCGATCTGGAGATCTTTGATACACGCCTCCTCGCACCTGCCGGTTTACAGAGTCTCGATAAACTGTCGGATCTTCTGGGTAAAGATGAAAAGAAGATCGATATCAGCGAGTTTTATAAGCGGAATATGGACCAGCTTCTTGTTGATGATCCTGATCTGTTTGAAGAATATGCGCTCCGGGATACAGAGGTCACCGCCAAGCTCTTTTTTTTACTTCAACGGCTCCTGAACGAACTGGCTTTTAGTCATGAAGATTGATCGCCTGTTTAAAACCCTCGGTTCGGCTGCGGTAAAGGGTTTTTTGCATGCGAACCCGTGGTTCGAAGTGTATCTCGAAGAGTTGGACGACGAGAAGTTTGCCGAGGTTGTGGCGATCATCAAGCGCGCCTACCTCGGGGGGCTGAACATGGCCAACTTCCGGGGGGACTCTGCGGCATATCTACCGCTAGCGGATTACTTCTTTGGCGACTTTGATTTTGCTAATGCCTACGCCAACGGTTTTGCACGCTGCGCCAAACTGGATACTGATGGTGTCCCCGAGATCGTTAGGGCTGAGTACGAATGGTCAGCAACTGCCGAAGCCGAGCTGAAGGCAGAGAATATCCCTGACTGGTTGATCGATTACGCGAGAATAAAGGTCGAGGCGGGTCGCGATGCGGTAGAGCAGCTGTTACGGCT
Organism: Desulfuromusa sp.; assembly: GCA_029933365.1. The sequence continues at coordinate 20,777 of JAOZOH010000001.1, forward strand.
TCTTCGGAAGGTGAAACGCCCCGACTGGACCGACGATAAGGAGAAGCGTCTTTACCGAAAGAAATTGTATAGCAAGAAGGTACAGCGGCGCAGGAGGTGGGCGAAAATTCTTCGGGATGCACTTCTGACTCCGAATAATTACCACCTTGACCGGTGGGTCGAACAAGTAAATTCGGGAAACCTTGATTATGAAATACCCGGATTCGCCTGTGTCAGGTTTAAAGAAAAACCGGATGTCGAGTTCACCTGTTTGCCGATTAGGAAACTGCCGTTCGGGCTGCTTTATGTTCGCGAAGGCGAAACTGTAGTGCCAGCTGTTGAACTCGTTATGGCGGTCAATGCCGGGGTTCATGTCGAAGTGATGTGGAGCGTTGAGCTGCCTGTTGAGCGGGATCGAAATGGCAACGCGAAGCTGATCTTTTATGAGCATCTAAAAAAACTCGTCCGTAAGCGGATCAAAGCGAAAAAGAACGCCGAAAATTCTCCAGTTGATGCAGCGAGAGAACAGCTGCTGAAGGAGATGATCAACGCGTTTTACGGTAAAAGCGCGCAGGGTCTCAACTACCGGCGGGTCTATAACCCTTCGACGGGTGAGTACTTCCCTTTGGTTCCATCCGAGCTCACCGAGCCAAGCGTTGCGGCCCTAGTCACAGCGCAAGTGCGAGCAGCTCTTGCCTCAACTCTACTTGCTATCCAGGAATACAATCGGCAGCGACCGAATCAACGCCCAATTGTGGTTATCTCAGCAACTACCGATGGGTTGCTGATTGGAGTGCCATGTGAGCCGGGCTTTTCGGTTGTTGACGACTACTTTATCCCTCCGAAGACGAACGGTTTGCCACCAAAAATGAAGAAGGTGATCGACGTACGGATGTTCATGCGCCGGTTTGGTCACGAAGCATTGCTCGATCTCTTTTATAGCTATTCACCAATTAAGAACCTTCGTGAAATGCGAATCAAGCTTACGGGTAATGATGATTTTCTCGAAATCAAGCACCTCGCTGACCGTGTCGTCAGCGTCAAAACCAGAGGGCAGATTGGTACCGTGATTTATGAGGGGAAAGAGTTCTGTACCCTCCTTGCCCGGTATGGACACAAGGTCCCGCTGAGCATCATCTACGATGATCCTGAAATTTATAGTGCCATCATGAAGGGTGATCGGAACACTGCTGACGCAAAGTGGCTCTTTGATCGGATAGAGAATGCACAGACCCAGGAGGAGATCGAATACTACCCCTTCCTTAACCTGACATCTTTTCGGAATATTCTGGAAAGTGATGGTGATCTTGACCTGATCAACTGGGTGCAATTGAAAAGAAGTAATAGCGATTGGGACTTTAAACGGGAGCCGATTCTTGATGAACCAGATGCGCAGGCCTTCTTCGGCAAACCATACAAAAACATTTCAGCATTTCTTCGTGACCGTCGGCAGGCCGAATCGATTCGGAAATCGGGTCTGAACGCGACACCTGCACTCGTCAAACTGCGCCAGAAAAATCGTGCCAGCGGTATCCGAGCACGATCTGGCGATATGGCAACCCTCATTCGTCAGTTTCTGCGTGGGTATGTCCAGGGGCACTTCGGGGTCATACCGGAAGCTACAGAAACGGTTATCGCCGAGCGCATAAATCGTGTTCTGGCCGAAGGATCTAACAATGGGGGGGAGAAATGAAACGATCTGATGTCAGTAATGCGCGTAGGGCTAATTGGCGAGCGAATGCTCTGATCAAACAGCAGTCACATGAGGGGCTGTTGCGGCAGCTCTGTAACGAGTTCGGTGTCGATTATATCGTTGCCAGTGATCTGATCTTCGCCAATGGGCTTGTTGAGCGAAGCACCATTGATATCGCTCAAATGGTCGCCGCTGCGATTATCAATGGTCCTGTCCTCAGTATAGAGCCGTTCCTCTCCCTTCAGCGAAGAGGGGGGTTGCCTGGGGTGTCTGAGCTTCAGGAGCGGCTGTATTGCTACCTCGACGGTGAGCCGCTCTGCCCATCGTCAACGTTTCCCTCTCCAGTCTCTTCAGTAGATCGACAGCTGTTACGTCGCATTTTTAGCGCATCGGGGTTGTCTGCTGCTGATGCTAAGCAATGCACCGAATCGCTCTGCCCAACCGCACAGAAAGATTGGACACCGCGGAAGAACAAAACTGGTGATCAGTGTCTGGAGCAGTTTGTCACGGCCCTTCATCAACCTGATATCCATCCGAAAGCACCAAGATCTAGTGAGATCCTGATGAAATTGAAGCGTTTTGGGCTTAGTAAGCGAAAGTTTTATACCGCGCGGCAAAAGACTCTCCCGGTCCAAGCGCTTGAAAACACATCAGCAAACCGGAAACAGATTGAGGCAATGGCGGCAGGTCTGAAAGTCGACCCCAACAAGTTCCTGCACGTGCTTTTGGAGGGAGTATGAGTCGGCTGTTCAGGGTGTTTGATGACGAGTTTTCCGTCGGCTTTTGCAGTGTTGAGGCGAACGGTGTGGAGCAAGGTGATCGATATCGTCGGGTCCGGTTTGCCAAGAATCGAACCCGTGTTGAAAGAGCAGACCATGATTTTTTTATTGCCGCCGCTCTACTCCAGGAAGGGGAGCGCCTACAGCGTGGTGTTATTGGTCGGAAGCTCAAGAAAGGTACTCGCAATATTAGGAATAAAACCGGTTGCCCAGTACGGCTCCTTGGATTGGCCATGGAACCGGAACTGATGGCAACGAAAAACAGAAAGGGAAAAAACAGGGTGCTACGAGAATTAAAAGAAGAACTGCATGGAATCATGCAACGAACCAGTGAAAAGGTCGGGTTAAAGGGAGGACTACCCTCTACAGACAGCTACGTTATTACTGATGACGTAATGGATGTGGCAGTCGATAGCGGCTGTGCCGACTATTTCACCGAGATTGAAGGTCAGCGGTTTTTACCCATGGATCTGGTCAAAATTGAGTCGGCGGTCAGGTCCGAGTATCCAGATGCTGCCGATGCGGTAATCACAGCACTTCACGAAACAAAAAACCAGGATCATCTTTCGATGATATCGCTTGAGCCGAGTAAAGAGGGTGGGCTCTTCGTCACAGTTGTTGACCCGAAAGGGCACCACCTGAAGGTCGAGGCCAAGCAGTTTGTTGAGATGATCAATGGCTGGGGTGAATCAAAAAGACTCTTTGTTATTCCGAAACCGGGAGGACGGGAGGTTTTTGAATCAATCTTTAATGACAGAAAGGAAGGAGAAGTAATCGGAAAAATATCAACCGAACCGATGATGCTTGAGGTTGCCTGCTGCGTGGGTAATGGATCGATTCTGAACGTGGTCGATAAGTCCCGTTTCTATATTGATCCAGAGTACCTGCTTTGTCTGTGGATGATCCTGAACCGGATCGCCACTGACGAACAACTGTACCGGCAGCTGAAAGCAAAAGCTGAGACGTTTACCGACTTTGATCCATTTACACCGGGCGTCTCATAAACCAAAACCCATTAACCAAATTAGGAGGACATTATGTCTACCGAACCGAAAAAAACCGACGATAGCCCAGATGCATTTCAAGCGCTTCAAGAACTATTGTTTCCACTGTTGGCGTTATCGACCAACTTTACCCAAGGTCTTATCAACTTGCTCGGTTTCCCCGAGTTTAACCTGAAGGGCGGGAGCGTCAGTCCTATCCATGATAATGACCGGGTCGAACGTGGCATCATTGGATTTCGCCGTATTAGTGGCAGTGTCATGCTGGCAATTGCGTGCGGGACAAAAATGGTGCGCTATATTCCGCTCGACAAGTTCATTGCACTGATCGAGTCCATGAATCTCGGGACAGCGGCTAATATCGTCATTCAAAACTATAAGGCGGAAGAAAAGGAGAAACGTGCCCAGATCATAGCGCGGGTAAATTCCCGGTGTTCAGCTATTCACTTTGTGCAAGGTGTGGCTGGAAAACCAATCAGTACAGGGAGTGATATCGTCTCTAATGATGCCTATTATATCCCACGTGAGGACCTTACGAGTTTCTACATTGCTGCTAAATGCCAAGTAGCTAATGGACAAAAACTGGAGGATCTGATTGCCGCAAACGACGGTTTCAAGGGCTTCTCTATCAACATCGATCCTCTCAACCCAGTGGGGTAATACATTATGACTAGTTATTTAAAAATATGTGAGCGAAAAGGACAGTTGGGGGTGCACCTAGCAAATCACCGTGACGAGTTTTTTCTGTTTGGCAAGGCACTGATTGCTATGTGGCGAAATCGAGGGCGATATGTCCTGGTGAAGCATCACAATGCTGACACCAATCGCGCGATTGCGTACCACCCCGGTCAGATTGTTGGTCTGATCGAAGATGGTACTACTGAAGTCAATCTTCATATTTACATGGGCGGGGTTGGGAAAATCATATGCCTTGATGCCGAAAATTTGCTGACAGATGTAGTGCAGTTGATGGGCTTCGTTTTGGCGACCCATGAAATTGGTTCCATTGTAGCGGCGTTTGAAGCGCACTATAAAAACAGCGCTGGGTTTGAGGAGCTTGTATTAACTGGTGCGCCAATGGTGCTCGGTGATAGTTCGCCGAATGCGTAGTTAGACGGTATTGGGAAGAGACATGCTTACTTCACCATATTGTCGGACAGTATTGAGCATTCTGATTTATTAACCGTCGGTGGCGGGATCGATTGATTTCGCCACCGACTAACAAAAAGACAGGATAAAAACAATGAACAACGAGAATACAGATATGAAGGTGTATTCCTTCCTTAAGGAAGGTGAGGAACTGGCCAACCGACAACTCTATCAGGTGCCGGTTGACGAATTGGTGCAAAATCCGGATCAGCCCCGGAAGTTCTTCGATGGTGAGGCGATGGGTGAACTGGTGACCTCTATTAAAAAGCATGGTGTTTTGCAGCCGGTACTTTTTCGTAAGGGAGAGGATGGTGGGTTGTATATCGTCTCTGGGGAGCGTCGTTTTCGTGCTTCCCAGTCGGCGGGTCAAGAAACCATTCCTGCCATTTATAACGATAGTGGGAACAGCGCTGAGATAGCTTTGGTAGAAAATCTTATGCGCGAAAACCTGAATCCGATCGAGGAATCCGAAGCCCTCAAAAAATTGAAGGATGAGAAAAGCTATACCAATGAACAAATTTCGGCTGTCATTGGTAAGGCGGTGTCGACCATTTCTGAGATTCTTTCGCTGAACAAGCTCCCGGATGAGATTAAAGACGAATGCCGGGAAGACGCAAAGTATTCGCGTCGGGCGTTGGTTGTGATCGCTAAGGCGGATACCTCCGAGGCGATGAATGGTCTTTTTGAGAAGTACAAGAAGATGGAGCTGAAGAGCGATGCTATCCGTGCCGCTGCGCGCGAGCAGGCTTCCCCATCGGATGCTTGGAAGAAAAAGGTCGAGGGGTTCCGTAAGCAGGTGGATAAGATCGACTTTGAGCAATTCGGTGATGATCGTGGAGGTGTGGAAGCGGCATTTCGGTATTTGATGGGGGCGATTCAGGCGAAGTTGCCGGTTGCTAGTTAGGCGAAGTTCGGCGCGCCGAAGTTTCGGGTCAGGCCCCAGTGAAGGGCCTGACCCGGTATCGTTATGAACAGAAAAAAAGGAGAATAGTGTGGAACGATCATTAATAAAGGACGGAGTCAGGGGGGAGCATATCGGTTTGCATTTTGTTAATCCCGATGGTGCAACCTTCTTTCTGGTTGCCTCTCAGATCTTGGCGATGTGGGAGAATCCGGAAAGTTATATTCTGATAAAAAGCCGTGATTTGGATGGAAAATCCGCCAGCGGATACCCTGTTGGTCAGGTGATTGGTACGGTGGATCTGGATGGTATGGATGCCAGGGTGCTCTTGTTTTTTAGTTCGCCAGAAGCGGACATGGAGCAGGGTGATAGCAATATGGGGCTTAAGAACGTGGAGAGTTCTCAGACCCATTGCTTGCCAATTGAAGAGATGGATACCTGCGTTGCTTTTTTCGAGTTGATGCGCCGTAACCGGCCAAAGTTCGATGAAATGGTGCATGGTGGACGAAATTTGCCGCTGTTTGGGCTGTAATAATGCCGAAGCCTTATGGTTTCGAAGAGCTAAGGAGAATTAAGTATGAAACGTATGCAACCAAGTAATGGATGTGAGAACTGTGGCGCTTTTTCTGATGAAAGTACTGGTATCCTTCGGAAAAAGTTGGTGTTTTGTGATGGGGCGTGGTTGTGCACCGATTGTCGTGCGACTGCTTGTAACGAGGAGCCTGAAGGCAATTGTTAGAGATTGCTGCGGTTAAGGTGGACGAAAAGTGTATGGCCTTGAAACGATGAGGAGAAATATATGAGCTGCCAGTACTATCAACGTGTTCGTTTGACTAAGAAGAAGTTTCTGTCCCTCAAGCCCGGTCAGTACATTATGGGAAACTTCATCCCTCTGACTTATGAAGAGATCGGGCCTGATCCGGAAGTGCAGTGGGGTAACTGGAGTATGGTAAACGGCAATACTGTCGATATCTTCGACTCGAAGGAGGATTGTCTAAAAAAGTGGTGGGAGTTGAGCTCAGGTTCCAATCTTAAGCCGACGGATCGAGCTATATTTGATGGGAAATTGAGTAAGAAGGTGTTCATGACCCAGTCTGATGGGTACCACCTCCTCTTTACTCAGGCACCTTTTGATTATCTTGAATTATCTGCCGACCGGGAGGGGCAATGGCGGGAGGTGCACAACTTGAACGGTCGGCGGATCAAGATCTTTAAAAATCAGGTTGATTGTGTGATGGTTCGGTCGAGGTGGATTTAATGGCACTTCGGTATGAAGAAGTGCTTGTTTTGATAACGAATGCGGGGTCCAGACACACAAGTCTGGACCTCGAACCATTACTTGTCGCAACAGCGTACCTTTATTGATAGGATCCGATATGGATTTATGTGAAATGTTGAGAACACTGGCTGAAGGTGTAAACCCCGAAACCGGAAAGGAACTTCCTGAGGATTCTGAAACAGAGGATCTAGAAACAGTAAACATGCTTTTAAGGCTGGCAGATGAACTACCAGCGTCAAGCATAATCGAACAATCCAAAAGATTATTCGGTAAAGAAAAAATGGAACAAAATTTAGAAATTGGAAGGCCTGCTCGATCTCACTATCCTTGGACGGAGGAAGAGAAGAAAGGTCTTGAAGAAAGTTATTTAGATGACACCAGTATAGAGGATCTTGCCGCTAAATATCTAAGAACAGAAAGAGCTATCGCAAATCAGCTCCACAAAATGGGGCTTATAACTGAAGAAGATTTGGAGGAGTACAGTCGTTGATGGCTTCAGCGGTAATAACTACTGCTGGGTACGATAAATACACGATACATGGCGCTCACTGTAGATGGACCTGAATTGAAAGAGTGATTACTGCAGACACGTAATCGAATTTTGGTGTGCAGAAATCCTGGTTTTGTAACGAATGTGGAGCTCCAGACCCCAAAGTCTGGAGCTCCATTTTTTACCGGCATTTACACAATATTCTTTACCAACTTGGCTTTTTCTTTTGGTATTTTTTTTTGTCCAATAACCAGGATTTCAATTCATCTTCAAAATGTAATAGGTCTTTGCCGGAAAGCATCCTTACTCCTAGGTCATTAGCCCGTCTACAGTCTGCTTCTGGCAACTCAAGGTAGCTGGCAAGCATTGCCTTAGAAGTTACTCCTCCAAAGTCGCGCAAGCAGTCGATTCTGTATAAAGCCTTAGCTCCATCTCCTTTGCTATCTTCAAACCGACGTGTCTTGCATTCGATTAAGTGTAGCCGGTTGTTATATAGGACTGCCACATCAATCTCATTTTTACTTCCTGATGGACTGCGCACCTCTACGCTCATTGCGACATCCTGAATTTTCATGCTTTTACTCAGTCGTACTACGCATGAAAAAAGAAACTCCTCTAGCCAGCCACCATTAACAAAAAAACGATCAGACTCTGATGTAAATCGTAATCGATCGCCTTCTTGACGTAACAAGCCATGATTAGTCAACAGCTCAACGAGTTTATGAAAACCTTTAATGTTTGTTTGCCCAGGGGTGATACGGGCGCTCAGCAGTTTTTTATTGTCAGCCTTTGAAGCCAAATAGTTAATGGTTCTTATTGCCTCCTCATGCTTCCTGATATCAGCAAGTAGTATGCGTCCTAGCTGTGCATGTGAAGGCGCAACGGGATCATAACGCAACGATGAAACTTCAAATCCATGGGCTGACATAAACTCTGGGAGGTTCAGTTTGTCTTGAATTTGCGCTGGTTGACTGGGTGGATGCAACGATAATATCAGGTCTTTATGTGGCTGAACGTAGAAGACAGGTAGGCCCCTTGAATTAAATATCTCGTGAGCTGCCAGTGCCATCATTTTTGAGCCACCGGTAACATTTAATGCAATATCGGTCATGTCCTGACGCTGAAGCAGCTCTTCGACTCGCGTACGGATATGATTAAAGTCATATGGAGCCTTAATCATCCAAATTTCAGTAGCTACATTGCGATCGTTTAATACCTTTTTTACCCAAGTAGCGTGTGTGTGATGTTTTTCTGCTGTTAAAAGAACTACCTTTTCAGGGCGAAATCGAGAATCGCAGGCAGGAACCACGTTTGGCGTTGGCTGATCGGAAACGAGACATAGGTGGATAGAATATTTTTGCATAGAACCCCTCGCTAGAAAATGTGTGGACATTAATCTATCGAATGCCTTGCGAGTCGTCAAGCTTTGTGTGTGATCAAATCAAATCACATCGGTGTCAGATGATGAGAACCGTGCCGTATATGCTGTGGCTGAATACGAGAGATCAAACGCGTTGCAAAATGTAATTCAATGGATGTCTTTAAACAGCTCTTGGTGTTCTGCTTACGGTGATAAAAAGGATAGTTCCTGTGGAGTTATGATAGAACTTCGGCATGCCGAAGTTCTGGTTTTATAACGAATGTTGAGTTCCAGACCTCAGGGGCTGGAACTCAATTTTTATGCCGTTCTGAAAGTTGGCAACAAGGTGCCAAGAAGAAAATTATTCCCTCATGATTTTATCCCAGCGATGTTGGCAGGAGCTACATTTACCTTCAAGCCATTGTTCTTCCATTGATAATGGTTGCTCGCAAAACTCACACGTCAAATACTCCATTGTGTATTCGCATGCAACGCAACAGCCCTCAGCGTAGATATATGTTGGCTGCCCGCATTCATGGCAAGTATCGTGCGGGGGCTCACCACCATCCTTGACTGCTATAAATGCTGCTCCGGCCAAGCTGTCATCAATGCACTGCCCAATAACATCATCAACGCAAAAATCATTATTGCAGGATCTGCAATTCAAATTGACTGTGGGGTAATTGTCGTCAGAATAGGGTGCTTGGATTAGGGATGAATGGCACTCGGGGCAGCGTAGATGCTCAAGAGATTCTCGAACTGAGTCGTATTTCCAGTCGATTTTATTGATAGTCTCTTGGCAGAAAAGTTCCTCTTTCGCATACACGTCTGAAACATCTAGCAATACAGACCAGCTCTCCTCTCCAATTAACTCCTGAGGGTCGTTTTCAAGCTCATTTGTGATAAAATCCCGAATCAAAAGAAAGGATTTACTGACAACCTCTCTTACCGCATCTGGGCTCTTGGCCGTATAGTAGTGTTCTAGGTCATTACGTAGCTGATTGATCTCATCAAATCTTGACCAATCAACTTTTACCTTAAGGCTGTTGAAACGTTCCTTGATAGACTGGATGTCTACTGTTTTTTTCCCTCTGCCTTCAAAAGCCAATTCGCCAGATTCGTTATGAATTGGCCTGATGTCTTTTCGAATTAGAAGCTCTTTGTCACTGTCGGGCGATAGCTGACATAACTTTTCTTTATAGAGTAGGAGTACTCCAGCAGAAATATTTCTAACTGCTGAAACATTCCTTCTTTCGTCTCCATCCTGATAATCTTCAATACCTACCTGGATCGATTCTATTGCGTTCTGTAATATGCTCATTATTTTCCCCCCTATTAATAGTTATAGGCTCCCTCAGCGGCACCGCAATAAATCAGGCAGTTTCCATTTGGGCTTCAAAAGATTGCAAAATAAGCTCCATAATATCATCTAGGTCGTTAATATTCGATAACCCGACCTCTACGTCCCCATTCCCCCAGCGACCCAAACTGGATACGTCCTTACTCAAATTTTTAGGGTCAATGATGTCTGGATACGCCATATTCAACGAAAGGCGCAAGCGGGATTTTTGTGGGACGATGTCGACAAAATTAGTTGTCGACTTGAATGCTATATAGAGCTTTTTATACTCTTCGATCACCGATGAATCGATATTGAGGATGCGCTGTTTGAGGCTTTGATAGAGAGCCAGCATGTCGCCCGTTAAATATTCATATTCTTCCAACGTATACTGTTTGGCTGTCGCTTCCTCCGGGCGGAAGAGAGCGAGTACCTCATCGCTCAAATCAGGTGCTTGCCAAATCTGTTTTGCCTTTTCAGCCAATTGTTGAGCCCGTTCTTTTATCTTCTCTGAATTCCAGACATTTGTTTGCCGTAAAAACTGATTTAGTCGTAGAGGCGAATCATCAAACCCCCCTTCGATCGATTTCTTATCAGCAAAGGGGCGGTCACTCAATTCAGAGTTATAGCCGGTAAGCGTCAGATTTCCTAAAGTGTGAAGGTAGGTTTCTCGTACTTGCTGCCAATCCTCTCCCAACATCGTTTTCCACTCATCTGGTGGATTGGGATTCTGTGGCATGATGTGTTCAATAGTATAATCGGCAACAGTTACATGTTCCTTCCGCTTATGGTTCTCCAGTCGATCAAGTAGATAATTTCGATTACGGAAGTTATAGACATCCTTTGCCATCAGTTCAGTCTGAAATTCGGTATCGAGAGGGAAACGTTTGTAGCTGCCCAATAGCAAAAAAGCAGCCTTGACGCTTTCCAGGTAACGGTCAATCCGTACTTTTTGATAAAGCGTGGCAAAGGTTTTGTTCAAACTGTTGGTCGGAATACCGCAGATTGCTCGGCGGAAGACGTAGTTCTCAATCAGGCAAAGGATCTCTTCAAACTCATCAACACCGAGTCTCTCTGCCACGTAATCGGCATAGACCACCAAGATAAAGGGATAGCTGACATCGACCTTCAATCTGCTGATCCGCTTGAATGCTTTCTGTAACTTTGCATTCGGCTCTTTATGGAGCACCATGTTGACGTAATAGCCTGAGTGGACATAGATATCGGCCACCAGATCGCTGATATTGTCGGGCGACTTGTCGCCGGTTGCGTATTGTTTGAAGGCTTCATATACATGGCTAATTTTAGGGATACTGCTGGTTTTCACTGATAGATAATCGCGCATGAACCAGTCGAACCATTTTGTGTATTCGCGGCCATAGGCTTGCTCCATCGGATACCAGAACTTTTCGTACAGTTCTTTTTGCAGGTCAAGTTCCTGCCCCATCAACACATAGTTGCGAATCAGATCTGCCTGGGAGAGATCAAGACCTGTGCTATTCAAGCTTTCAAAGATCAACTGCGGGTTGTCTTTCTCCTTCTCCAGAGCAACATCGACAACAAACAGACGCATCAGACCGTTATAGACGGCAGCAACATTCTCTTCATTTATCTTGGACTTAAAGGCTTTGTAGTTTTCAATAAGTCTCTGTGAAGCACCATCGTTCGCAGCGATACCCATGAGCAGATCGATCAGGGTTTGCTTGTCCCGGCGTGTCAGCAACAGCTTAAAGCGTAGCTCGTCCTCCTCTTCAGGGTTAAAGAGGTAGTAGTTCTTCAACCTTGAGGCGTTGGTCTCGATCAGCCCCTGACGAGTTTCGATAAACTCCGCCAGAGCGGCAACTAGCAAGGTGATGGTAGTCAAGCGCTGCTGCCCATCGATAATCAATAATCGGGGGACATCGGAGACGGTGTGTATACTCTCCTGAAAATAGACGACCGAGCCGACAAAATGGCCATGTACTTCATCGCTTTCACTGACACGTAGTATATCCTTGAATAACTGCTCGCATTGCGTCTGATGCCAACTGTAAGCGCGCTGGTAGATTGGGATAATGAACTGCTTTGGGCCTTTTAACAGGCTGAGTAAGTTGGCTGATTTGGCTTGCATGGTGGATCTATCCCTCCCATTTGATTGATACTTGACCGTTCATCAACATAGGCAAGAGCCAATCACGGAGTTTCGCAAGCTGCTCATTCTCAATGGTATTTATTGCAACACGCTCAAATGCTGGTTCAATAATCTGAGCAAAATTGCCAATAAGCTTGGAGTCTGGGATGGCTAAATTTGTTGATTCGATATCATTTGAAACAATGGAGTTGAAAACGGAGCCAGAAGACTTGACCTCTAAGTGATGAATCAATTCCTTGGTCAAAAAGAACAGGAAAACATAGCTAATACCAGTCTTAACCCTAAGAGCATAACAAGACTGGTTCATAGCCATTTTCACGCCTGTCAAAATGAGTTTGCCGACGGAACCACGTGCGGTGATGAGTATGGTATTTTCGTCAAATAGCTTGGTACTGCTTTTTTTCAGTCCTTCATCCGTAATGTAGTCTTCAGTCGAATATTTATAAATACTTCCATCAGCATCTGTTGGTGTAAAGAATGGAATATCTCCATTCCAATAATCGAGTTTCTTTTTCGAGGGGGTTCCACCCCCAAGGAGATCAGCGACTGCGAGTATATTTGAATCATCCCACCCTACAGGAATTTCCCGCTTCAAGGTTTCGTTATAAACCATCTTCCCACCGGATGATCTGTAAGGTCTCCCTTCAAGTTTCGGCTTGCCCATTGCCTTTGCTTGCTCTTGAGAAATGGGGAAATCAAACTGTACAAACCAGTAGTCGTACAGGGTCTTGGCCATCACTTCAAGTTCTGCATTGATGTGATTGTTGAGTTTGATTTTTTGATTAAGCAGATAGAGAAGCTCGCCGATTTTGACCTGTTCTTGATAGGCCGGAAGCAGCAGGTTTAAGTATGAGAATATATTCTCATTCAAGCTTGCTCGAAGTGTTAGCACAGCATTGTTTGTCATAGTTTTCCGAAACAACTTACTGCGCAGATAAAACGCCATAAATTTCGGGTAGGTAATGTCATCCTGAAGTGGATGAAGCCGCTTGAGAAAACCGCTAAAAGTAGCCTGTGGGAAATCTTTTAAAGCAACTGAACTCATCGCCAGTTCATCAACAACTTCACTTGTACGGGTAAGGAAAATATCACCTGCCAAGACAGAATGTGTTTTTTGTTCTTTTAGTGAACTGTCCATTAAATCTGTCAGTTCATCCGGGATAAAATAGTTGTTGAAGACAGTAGAAAATGACAGAAAAGGAGTGCCGTGGCCTGCCTGCTCAGGTTTTGACGAGATACCTGAGCCCATCTCGTACAATTTACAAAACTTGTACGTTGTCAGTTTACTCATACTTCAACCCCGACAACTTCTTTGTTATTTCACCTTCCAACTTCTGGGACTCAGCAAATAGCGCCGCTAGGTTGGTTTTAAAGCCGGACATCTTCGCCTCGAACTCTTCATGAGTAATATCCACATACTCAATCTTCACGTCAAAATACTGCCCGGCACTCAGACTGTAATTCTTGATTTTGATCTCTTCAGTGCTGACAATAGCGGAAAAATCATCAACCTCAGCCATGTTGCAGAACGTATCGATAATTTGGTTTTCATCTTCTTCAGACAAAACGGTTTTCTTGTTTTTACCTTCCTTTATTTGCTTGCCAAGCTGGGACGCGTCTAGCAGCACCACATCCCCTTCATTTCCCTTGTCGATAAAGACAATAGAGACGTTGGTGCCGGTCGTCGCAAAGATGTTACTCGGCATCGACACAACCCCGGCAATCATCTTTTCATCGACTAGTTTTTGCCGAATTTTTTTATCGATACCCGTCTGAGCGGTAATAAACCCGGTGGGGACAACCACAGCAGCTTTACCGCCCGGCTTGAGGGAATAGATGATGTGCTGCAAAAAGAGGTGGTAGATTGCCATACTCTCTTTTTTCTTGGGCGGAATTTTCGGGATACCGGCAAAGAAACGTTCGTGGTTCTCTTTCTTGTCGAGATCATCACGGAAGTCACTAAAATCCATTTTGAACGGTGGATTGGAAACGATGTAGTCGAACTGCTTCAGGCTCTTGCCGTCCTTATGGAAAGGAACAAGCATTGTATTGCCCTGAATAACGTTTTGAATCGAATGAACCAGATTGTTCAAGATCAGATTCAACCGCAATAAATTTGATGACTTCTGGGAAATATCCTGTGAGTAGAGACTACAGCGTTGTTCGCCGATGGCATGAGCAAGGCTCATCAATAAAGTGCCAGAACCGGCAGAGGGGTCGTAGCAGGTGACATTCTTGATCTTCCCCTGATCAACTTTCGGTACCAGTATGGCAGCCATAATCTTGGCCACGGCATGGGGGGTATAATACTCGGCATACTTGCCGCCGCTGTCCTTGTTGTAGTCCTTGATCAGGTATTCGAAAATCGCCGCAAAAAAGTCGTACTTCTGAGTAAAAATATGTTCAAAACTGAAATCTACGAGTTGGTTAATCAGAGCAAGACAAAAGGCGTTGCGTTCTGAAGGGTCGGAGATAAACTCACTAATTGGGTCGAAAAGCGTAATCTTAGCGCCACCGCCTGTTTTTACCGAAAAGATATCGTTATTGGTAATGGCAATACTGCGCAGGGTGTTGTCAAAAATCTTGGCGAACCCGGCCTCTTTCTGCTGTTTGTAAAGGCTGGCGATAAAGTGTTCCGGTTTCAATCGGGCGGTATCGGCATCGAGTTGCATGAGCAGCATTTCGTAATCATCTTCTGACAACTTGCAGAGTGCCTCTTCCCATCTTTTTGCCTTGCCGATCTTGCCATCCAGTTTTTTCACTTCATAAGCGAACTTATCGTTCATGAACTTATAAAGAAATACTTGGGTGATAATCTTGTATTCATTGCCATCATTGCCCAGCCCGTAGGCAGAGCAAATACCTTTTAAGTTATCGATAAGTTCCTTGGTTTTTTTCTCAAATCCAACACTGACCATCAGGCATATACTCCATTCACTTCATTCATATACTCGCGCACCACCAACTGATTTAAAGTTTTAGACATGTCGGCGTTCAGGTCGAGTTTCTGTTTATTTTTAAATTGATCAATCACCAATTTCATCATTGTGGCATCGAAAAAGCCTTCATTGTTCAAGATGTCGGCATTCTGTAAAACGATATCGTCCGCCTGCTCTTTAACGCCCATTAAGGACTCAAAAATTTGGCTTTCGTGTCCTGTGAACATTCCCTTCTCCTGCAACCGTTTGTGTAGCCGGGCGTACTTTTTATCGTGTTGATATTTCGCTTTCAGCAGTTCATTACGGCGGTTCAGCTCTCTGGCCTTTTTGAAAAGATCGCTCAGGCTGTCAATGTTTTCCTTCATCTCGTCCTGATTTACTTCACTGAGGTTCTTCTTTTTAAAGAGCCGTTCCAACTCTTCTTTTAGGGAAATGAAGTCTGGATCAGTCGGATCGAAATTGCCCCCTAACTCTTCTCTGGTTTTGCGTAGCGTACTCTTCAAGGTGTCGGCCAGCACCAGTTCCTCTTCTGACACCTTCTCGAACATAAAGAGAACATCTTCCAGGGCCAGATTGAGCAGGCCAGATGTGTCAGTGCTGTTTTCGAGCTTCTCCTTGAGGTTGAGTAGCGCAAGGTGGTTGCTCACCTCGCGATAATAGATATTGAGGGTATTAAAATCGACCTTTTCGAGTAGTTCATAATGGCCTTGCAAGCGAATCAGGTTATACAGGCTCCTAGCGTTCCCCAATGCACTCTTTAGCTTTTGCAAGGTCTCCTTGTCCTGGATTTGACTGACTTGCTGCGCAAATAGTTCGGCATTATCTGTGTCATACAGGAAGAGGACATCTTTGATCTGAACGATCTCTTCTTCAATTTCCTCTACCGATTTGAAGAGGTTGGAGTAATGCTCCAGTTCGTCACCGTATTCTTCTTTCAACTCTTCCCAGTAGGCCTTATTGGTCGCATCAAACTCATCGCGAATATCGGCAAAATCGACAACAAAACCGTACTTGAAACCTTGATACGGCCGATTGACTCGGGTCAGTGCTTGTAACAGGTTGTGTCTCTTTATCACCCTCCCCAGATATAGTTTTTTCAGGCGCGGGGCATCGAAGCCGGTAAGAAGCATGTTATAGACAAAGAGTAAATCAATCTTCCCCTCTTTGAAATCATCGACCCAATCTTTGCGATCATCTTTACTTCCTATATCGTGCAGAATCAGTGCAGCAGAGCGGGCCCGGTTCTTTTTGCTGAACGTTATTTTGTAGGGAGAAATGGTTTCTGCAACCATGGCGTATTCAGGTTCTGCCATCGGCTCAGGTTCGGTCGCATACTTCTGCTGAAAGATGTCATACATCTTCTTCGCTTGTTCCGAACTGTCGCAGATCACCATGCCGCCGGTGGTGCTGTTGTCCATGGCGATACGGCTTTTTTGAAAATCCTGAACGATGTAATCGAGCATTGGTTCAACGAAATTGTGATGGGAGTAGATCAACTTTCGATCCACATCCCCCTGCATGATCTCGATTTCACTTATCGCCTTCTCCAGCTCCATCTTGTAGTTGGTTTCGATTCCTTCCCGAATCAGACGGAGGGTGTAGCCATCGGCGATAGAGGCGTTGTAGTAGTACTTGTGGATGTAGCCACCAAATAGCTTCCTAGAGTTGACGTCGTCACCCAGTAAAGGGGTGCCGGTCAGCCCGATTTTGATAGCATTGGGATCTGACTGAGTAAGGTTGGCCAGGAAACTTCCCTGTGGGTTGTAACTTCGATGGACTTCATCAAGAAAATAGATGCGCTGGAGCTGCACATTGTAGTCTTCCGGCTTGACCACATCGGGGTCATCTTTGAACTTATGAATGTTGACGACCGTAATTTCCGGCTTGCCGGTCAGGTTGTGCACCGCACTGATCGACTTGATATCTTTGGCGAAATCTTCTCTGGTACTAACCGTATGGACGACCAGACCGCGACTGGTGAATTCCGAGTGAGCCTGGGTCGCCAGATCGAGCCGATCAACGATGAAATAAAACTTGGGCACGATTGATTTGCTGTGAAAGTAATCGGTTAAGTAATGAACGTTATAGAATGCCAGAGCCGTTTTACCACTTCCCTGCGTGTGCCAGATAATTCCTTTCCGTATTCCCTCTTCCAGTTTCTGCTCAATTGCCTTGGTCGCAAATATCTGCGGATAACGCATGATATGTTTTTGCGGGCCATCGGAGGCGTTAACATAAGCAATAGAGTATTGAAGTAGGAAGGCTAAACGCTCTCGACTAAACAGCGAAGTCGACAAACGGTTGGTCGCGGTATTTGGGCTTTTGTTGGTTTTAAATTCGGGGGTGTGCTTGATGCTTGCCAAGTTATTGTCTCTCAGCACCAAGTTTTCGATCTCTTCATTTTCTGGTTTGAGCAAAGCGGATAAATCTAAGTTCTCTTCCTCTCTGAAATAATTGAACAGAGGCTTCTCATACGACGGTGAAGCGTAAAATGCTCCCTGTATTGGCTCAGATGAGTTGTCATCGTATTCCATGTTGTTTGAGAACACCATGAGCTGGGTGATATTGACAAAACGTCTGAATTTGCTGTTTTGGAATCGAGTATTGATGCGCTTGCGTTCAGCCAGAACCCCCTGCTCATTTGCCGGTTTTTTTACTTCGATAAACGACAGAGGCATCCCGTTGACAAGCAGGATGATATCGGGTCTGAACTCGTCCTCGCCGTTTTTGTAGGTCAGCTCAGTCGCTACATGAAAGGTGTTGTTGTCGAAGTTTTCAAAATCGATAAGCTTCTCACCCGACTGATCAATGAGAAGTTCGTAGAACGCCTTGCCCAAGTCTTCGTTATCAAGAGAGAGAGTTACATCCTCCAGCAGACGCTCGATGACATCGGTTTCGATATCCGGGTTTATTCTCTCGATACTCTCTTTGAAGATATCGGTAAAAATATTGGTTGAGTCGTTCCACTCTGCTCCTTTCAACGGCAGGTAGGTGTAACCGAGCCGTGTTAAATGCAGTATCGAGGGAATTTTCACCCTGCTATCTTCAGTATGCGTTTTTTTCATAATGATCCCCACTCCTAACAAAAAACGCTGAGCTGGTTTTGGCCAGTTTCAGCGGTTTATCATGTATTAAAGAGAGTTCCCCTAGTTGAAAAACATCATCAATTCATCAGTGAAAGCAGAACATATGAAAAATACAGGTTTTTTTGAAAAAGATCAAAGCAATCATTTCTTGTTTCGGTCAAGGTTCTAGGTATGTCACCGCGTAACAACCTCTTACGAGAAATCATGGGTGGCAATGTATCGATTTCCGTGGGAAATCAAGCCAGCTCCAAGGGTGGGTTCGATGGGGGTTTGTAGCGCACTATCAAGGAAAACCGTAATGTGTTTGGGTTTTCGAACTCTGAATTTGAGGGGAATTGAATCGAGATCAGGTTGTTAGGAGGGTGCGCGATCCGGTATTGGGTAGTATGTTTATGGCTCTTTGTGGGCTGAACCTTTACAAAACTGTTGTTCTTGGGGAGTTTTTTTGCTAAGTTCCAACTTGTATACCTTTCATCCTGTATACTGTATACAAATTTTTTACGCCGTCCCATCGGCGGAGTGGTTTGGCTGTTATTAAATGATTTCAATTGATCTGGTTGATATAGCGTCAGTTGCTGATTTTGATAAGCTCAATGGTTTCGTATCTGATCCCCTTTATAATATCCAATCTGTCATTAAGGAACTTAAATCGAGGGTTGGTACAAGAGCCACTAGGGTTTTAGTAGAATACCCTTATAGTGACCTTGACTATAATAGCGTTTATAGTAGTTTTTATACTAAGCAACATAAGAAGAGACCAAAGGATTGTTATCGTCTCCACATCTTCTCAGGAGAAGAATTAGATGGAGATTGTTATAGGGGTTATTTGGTTTTGAGACCTTCGTTTGCTGGGCTGAGTCTTGGACGTGGTTATCTTGATCCCCGATTGTTGCTTGATGCTGATTCTGCCTATGTGATGCAGTCGCGAAGTTTTTTTGCGAATTTGGGTGGCGATAGCTTTAGTATCGCCACATTCCCTTGGATGGCGCAGGAAACGGATGTTGCTATTTGCGCTCACAGTGCAGTGTGGTCCATTGTTCGATATTTTTCACAGAAATACCCGCATCATCAGCAACTGAACCTTGATGATGTGGTTCAGATGACCCCTGCCTTTTTGAATCGTAAGGTGCCGTCTGACGGATTGAACTTTTTGCAAATTTCTTCGATTCTTTCTCAGGCGGGGTTCCATTGTTTATTCCTATCGAAGGATGTACATGGAGCCGATAAGATGAAAGAGAGTTTGAAAATATATATAGAGTCCGGGATTCCAATGGTGGCCGGGATGAAAAGAAAAGAGCATGCGGTGGTTCTGGTCGGTCACGGCCGCGTAGACCATGGCAAGTTGCCTGGTGGAGTTAATGACTACACTTTGAGCTCTTCTCTGATCGACTCTTTAATTGCTGTTGATGACAATTATCTCCCTTATATAGAAGTAGGGGAGACTGATAATTTTGCCGGATATAACATAAATGACATAGATAACGTAATTGTTCCGCTATACGAGAAGATGTTCTTGCCTGCGGATATTATGTTGAAAAAGGTAAAAGATTTTATAGATAAGGGTGGGTATGGTTTTATTAAGAACCCTGTTCTCCGCCCTTATCTCACGTCATCAAGGTCATTGAAGAGAAAAGCGTCCTTGAGCCAGGATATGCCTGATTGTTTGAAGGACGCTACTATAGCAGTTGAAATGCCAAAGTTCGTTTGGTGCGTTGATATTTCATCTGAGGATGAGTACAGGGCTGGCCTTAATTCAGCTCGAATCATTTTGGATGCAACTGCTGGAACTTATGATCCGAATCCGTGGTTACTCGTGCACAATGGGGATCGAGTAACCTACTATGATAGGGAAGATTCAACTTGGAGAAATAAAGTTGAAAAGATTAATCCCTATGCTATTTACGAGAACAATCTAGAAAGGGTTTGATATGCGTCTTTCAAGCTTGGTTGGAAAAGAGTTCAAGGATGAAGAGATCTCTGTCCCAGCTGAAAGAGAGTACTATGAGCATTGTGACCAGAGCGGTAATCGTGAGATTAAGAAAATGCTACATGATTATGCAGCTGCCTATGAGAATGCGAAGTATTTTACCGTTAGGTAGGTGGTCGGGATTTTGTCTCTGGATTGTCTTGTTACCCCTATGTTATCCCTTCGGAGCATATGAAGAACCATGGGTTCCAAGGATTTTCCGGTTTTACCCGTGAAAGACCATGAAGGGCCGATTTAATCCAAGTTCTTTAGTAACCTACTGATAATAAAAGCAAAATTGAAAATGTGGCCGAATAGCTCATTTTTCTACGGATCAGAAGGCCGGGAGTTCGAATCTTCCGCGGCGCGCCATTTAAAAATTAGGGTCTACGGCACTTTCCGCCGTAGACCTTTTTTTTGTTTTTTGTCTGTACTTTGTCCCTCGCTGTTAGCCAGCGATAACAATATAAAGAAGGAACAAAACTCAACCATGAAAGAACAACAAAACAATGATCCTCTGCACGGACTAACTCTAGAGCAGATAGTCAATAGTTTGATTGAATATTACGGTTGGGAAGAGCTGGGTAAACAGATCACGATCAACTGCTTTATCATCAATCCCTCAGTGAAATCGAGTCTCAAATTTCTGCGCAGAACACCTTGGGCGCGAAAACGGGTCGAAGATCTCTACCTTGTGATGAAAACAATCGGTGAATAAATGGTCATTAGCAGCCAATATATGAACGGACTTGTTCTCCTCACCGATGGAAGTGTGAATACGCTGACAAAAGTTGGATTCGGAGCCTACCTGCTGGTAACTGAATTGGAGCATTCACTGGAAGAATTAAGTAAACAGATCAGGGTGAAACGCTTCGAGCAAACCTCCTCAACAAAACTGGAGCTGCAGACACTGCTCTGGGCACTCAATGACACCCAGCCATTGGGACAAAAATTGACCATCTACAGCGATTCACAAAACATTATCAGACTTCCCAATAGACGTGCTCATTTGGAACAGAATGACTACCGCTCAAAGAAAAATATTCTTCTTCTAAATCATCAGCTATATCGGGAATTCTACCATTGGTTCGATCTCCTCGACTGTGAATTTGTGAAAGTTTCCGGTCATGTGGCCACCAAGCAAAAAGATAGGATCGACCAGATTTTTACCCTTGTAGATCGGTCTGCAAGAAAAGCACTACGTGGTTATGTTCCGCAATAACTCGAACCCAATAAGGGATTATGTGTCAACGAAGAGCTGGATCTCTTGCAGAGGAGTTTGAGTAACGAAATCGAGATGTGGATTGGCGTTGACCTGCGGGACGTGCGCAGACTACGCAAAGCCTGCAATCGTGCTAACAGTTGTAACAAGTAAGGTCTTGATGCTGTTAAATGAGTTGTCTTTTATGGCTGATTTCCTGTAAAAAAGTATTGCTGATATAATTCTGGTTCCTCACAAACCACCCTCAAAGGGCTAAGGCAATTGTTAATCGCAAGGATGAGCAGAAAAACAATATTTTTCAGAATGCTATTTTTACCGTCTTCTTTGTGAAAAACATAGAGAAGAATTTAGAAACCCCGGCCAGGAATTCAAGGTATTTTATCGTGAAAGACGAATATATCATTAAAAAATAACATTGTTTTTAATATTTGCCTGTGCTAGAAGCGAGAATATCGTGTCTCGGTTACCCTCGTAAAAACGTAGAAGGAGTTACAGCATGGCAGAAGGTACAGTAAAATGGTTTAATGATTCTAAAGGTTTTGGTTTTATTGAGCAGGACGATGGCCCAGATGTCTTTGTTCACTTTTCAGCGATCCAATCAGAAGGTTTTAAATCTCTGGCTGAAGGAGATCGTGTCACATTTGATGTAATCCAGGGAGATAAAGGTCCACAATCCGCGAACGTAATGAAAGCTTAAATTTGATCGTTGCCGGCAACTTCAACTGTCGGTAATAGTGTCTTTGAGGGTAAACCAAAAAAGCTTCGCAACTATTTTAGTTGCGAAGCTTCAGATTACTGACAAAACCCCACATTTTCGGATGTGGGGTTTTGTCTTTCAGGGCTGCAGGATTTTTCTTGTGAATTCAGTTAGACAAAGCCCAATGAGGCTTATAGAACCAGGATAAAACCTTTGTGAGTGGTCTGATATTAATGGATTTACACTAAGACCGCCATCCGGTCGATCTGTTTACAGCGTCTTTAAATTTATCCAGATATGATTGTCTGCCGGTTTTAGGTGGATATCGCTTTATGGAACTATCCGTCAGGTTTTTTTCAATATGATGGCCTGCCGCTAATTGCGCTGTTCCATATGCTGTTAATTCTGCTGATGATTGTACGATAACCTGTCGGTTCAACACATCAGCTAGAAACTGGCAAAAATATGGGTTTGCAGAAAGTCCGCTATCTATAGAAATTTCATCATTAATTGACGTGAATTCATTCATTGCCGCGATCACTTCTGCAGCTCGAAGTGCGATACCTTCTAAGATAGACTGGATTAAATCTGTTGGCTGAGTATCAAGTGATAGCCCGATCCAGAGACCTCCTGCGGTTCTGTCCCAGTATGGGCAACCCAGACCAGATAATGCAGGAAAAAAACCAGATCTCTTTCAATTGTACTGGGTCGTGAGAATTGCTGAATTTGTTCGGATGAGATGGTCTGATCTGTAAAAAGGGTGTATGTATGAGTCTGGATACTTTGGGACTGGTGGAGAGCCGTACCGTTGCTGCTGGAATTTTCCTGGCAGATTTAATGGTTAAGGCTGCCGAGGATGCTCTTGGCGTGGTAGAATGTAAAACGGTTTCTGCCGGAGTTATTGCTGCTGACCAGGCTCTGAAAAAAGCAGATGTCCAACTTGCTAAGTTGGTCATTGGACAGAGTATTTCTGGTAAGTCGTATTTTATTCTTAATGGCGATATCGCTGAGGTGACAGAGGCTGTTGCTGCGCCACGGGATGCACTTGACCGGTATCTTCTTGAAACAGTGATTATCCCTGCCCCTGATGAGGCCGTTATTGCGGCATTAATGAATAAAATCAGGTAGTTTTTTGGGGAGTTGTTGATTGACTATTATTCTGGACTTTCAGGAGGCTCAAAATGTTATTTGGAAAAAAGCCTGGTTATGATCCTGACTACGATCTGAAGCTTGAAGAATCGCTTACCCAAAACGAATACCCGCGCGAGAAGATGGCGGCGGCGCGTGCGGCTGAACATACCTCGCTTTGCGCGCAGATGTGCACACCGGAAGTCTGGGATAAATATAAAGATATGGTCAGCAGCGGACCCGCCAAATGGACGCTTGCGCGGGCGATCAACACGGGAGTCATGTATCCTGACAGTTTTGTTGGTTGTCATGCTGGTGACCGGGAATCTTATGATGATTTCAGGGATTTTTTCTATCCGGTCATCGAAAAATACCACACGGGATTCTCGATGGAAAAGGGCAGTCCGCCGCAGGGTACCCCCTCTGAACGGATGGATCCGGCCAGAATCACAGTTGATCTGAGCGACAGTGCCAAAGAAAAGATCGCTTCGACCAGGATCAGGGTTGCCCGCAATCTGTCAATGTTTCCGCTGAACCCTGGGGGGTCGCGTGAAAGCCGCGAAGAAGTCGCAGATCTGATGGCCAAAGTCTATGCGCGAATTCCGGTTGATTCCGATCTTGCGGGGGAGTTCTTTTTGCACACTGATATTTCTGATGCAAAGCGGCAAGAATTGATTGATGACCATTTTCTCTTTCGTGGCAAGGATCGGATGCAGGCAGCTAGTGGTTATCACGAACACTGGCCCCATGGCCGGGGTGTCTATCTGAACCAAGCGAAGACTTTCATCAACTGGGTGAATGAAGGCGACCATCTCAGAATTATTTCGATGGAGATGGGTGGCGACGTAAAGGCTGTCTTCGAGCGTCTGAGTGCTGGGGCAAAAGCCATTGAGGAGGGGGTGAAGGCCATAACAGGCATTGACGAAGCTTTTATGATGCACCCGAAATTTGGTGCTGTCACCTGTTGTCCTTCCAACATTGGCACAGGAATGCGTGGTAGTGTACACATTATGGTGCCGAAGCTGATCGAATCCATTGGGTTTGAGTCAATTGATCGTCTGTGTCGCGAACGTAACTGCCAGGCACGTGGAACTACGGGTGAGCATTCTGAAGTGTTGGATCGGATTGACGTAAGCAACTGGCGGCGGATAGGACTGCCCGAATATGAGCTTGTTGAGGATATGATTCGCTGTGCCAACTTTCTGGCCGGTGAGGAGGATAAAATATAAAAGTGGGGTGTTTGTCCGGCTATGATCAACCTCTATTTCAGCAAGGAAAATTTTGAACGCTTTCTTTGATCGATTTACCGGCGCCGGTTATGTCTGCGCCCATCGTGGGGCACGTTCCATTGCCCCGGAAAATACCCTGTTGGCATTGGAAAAATCTCGTCATTGTAATGCCGATCTTTGGGAAATGGATGTTCAGGCGACTGCTGACGGGGAATTGGTTCTGTTGCATGACCATACACTTGAGCGAACAACTGATGTTGTAACTCATCCTGAATTTTCTGATCGTAGCCCCTGGAATCTCGCGGAATTTACATATGCAGAGGTGCAGAAACTGGACGCAGGTTCCTGGTTCCTTCAATCGGATCCTTTTGGAACCATAGTATCAGGAGAAGTCTCACCGGATGATTTTCCAGCAATCAAAGTACAGCGGATTCCATTGTTGCGTGATGCTCTAAACGATTGCCGTAAAAATGATTTTCCAGTCAATCTGGAGATTAAGGATCAAACTGGAACTGCCGCAGAAGGAACAATTGTCCAGAATGTTCTTGATCTGCTTAAAGAGACAAATACTGAACAGCTGGTTTTGCTCTCATCCTTCAACCATGATTATCTCCGTCAGACGAAGTGGCTGAATCGGAATATTGCCACGGCAGCTTTGGTGGAAACGCATCCAGAAAATCTTCTCGTTTACCTGCGTGATCTGGGCGTAGATGCCTATCATCCTGATCAAACGATAACCGATAACTCGTTGATCAGGCAACTGTCGGTTGCTGGAATGCGGGTTAATCTCTGGACAGTTAATGATCTTGATAGAGCACAATACTTTATAGACGCAGGGGCTACTTTCATCTGTACTGATTGGCCGCAACGCATGTCTGGTGGCGGTCATTCTGCTTGAATTTCAACCCGCTTCGTGATAGAAGCACAGTCCTATTCAGGTTATAACTAAAGACAGATTGAGAATGAATACGGCTGAACAAGATCGATTCTTTATGCAGGCGGCACTGGATGAAGCGGCTGTTGCAGAGGGTTTGGCGGAGGTTCCGATCGGAGCGGTTGTGGTATTTGGCGACCAAATTGTCGGTCATGGGCACAACCTGCGTGAGACCAGCAACGATCCGACCACTCATGCTGAGATTATTGCAATTCAGCAAGCAGCTAAAAAATTAAACTCCTGGCGGCTGCTCGATTGTACTCTGTATGTCACGCTGGAACCCTGTGTCATGTGTATGGGGGCGATCATTCTGGCTCGGATTCCACAACTGGTGTTTGGCTGTCGTGATCCCAAGGTTGGCGCCGCCGGTTCAATTTATAATTTTGCCGAAGATGAGCGCTTTAACCATCAGGTACAAGTCAGAGAAGGAGTGCTGCAACAAGAATGCAGTACCCAACTGAGTAACTTTTTTCGTCAGTTACGGGAGCAGAAAAAAGAGCAGAAAAATCCAAAATAATAACTACGGAGAGGTGTCCGAGAGGCCGAAGGTGACAGACTCGAAATCTGTTGTGGCGCAAGCCACCCGGGGTTCGAATCCCCGCCTCTCCGCCATAATATCAATGGGTTAGCTGATTTCGGCTGGCCACTTGCTTTGTTTCAAATATAATTTTGTTATTTTGGTGGAAAGAAAGGTGGAAAGATATGTCGTGTCATATGGTCTCCTCCTATAGTTGTGTCTCTATTTGTTTCTGTCCGAAAGCTTCTTGATCTAGGGCTGTTGTTGCCACGGCCATTTTGTTGCGGCATGGATCACTTCCCGCTACCCCTATATGTAGGATAAGTTCTCTCGTTAACTCTTTACGTCCGCCATTTATCACGGTTAGGCATGCTTATGGTGCTATGTGAGAGGTTGTAGTTGACGGGAACAGATATTTTCTAGTAAGGCCGCAATCCAATAGGAGTAAGGTAGTATGGAAAAGGTCGATCTTTGTGCGTTAGCTGAAAACTGGTGCGCTCCCTTTGTTGCGCGCCGGGAAGTTTACCGATTTTCTGGAGGTATCGTCACGCCTCGTCATTTAGCCAACGAGGATTCCCGAGGCTCTGGTCCCGCGGGGAAAATCACTGTTAATGGTCGAGTTGCCTATCCAACAGCAAGTTTAGTAACTTGGCTGGAAGGGCGCCTCAAGGTTTCTGAGGGAGTTTAGTGGGTTGGGTGCCTAGAGTATTTTGCCGTGATGAAGTTCCGCTTTTTAGGTATACATCCGTCGCCCGCTCCAAACGACACGACCAATTATTCGTAGAGACTCAACGCGGTCTCTTTCGAATATCTCGGGGTCATAAAGTTCGTTATCGCTTTTGATGACAACCGAGCCGTCCAGCTTGAGCTGAATGCGTTTTACGAGAAGGGTATCCTCAAATTCGAGAACGTAGATTGCGCTATCTTCAATCCGAGTTGCTCGCAGGTCCACAAGAATCATGTCACCGTCATTCAGTGTTGGGTTCATGCTGTCCCCCTTCACTGAAAGCAGAGCTAAATCTTTTTCTGGAACACGTAAAAAATTCTGAACCCATTCCTCCTTGAAGGAAACAAAGTCTACGACCTGTTCGCTTTCAATATGTCTTCCTGAGCCAGCCCCAGCTTCAATTTCGTAACGCGGGAACATTACATATCCCTCTTGGTGAATTGAGTCTGATCTAAATTTCGAGCCTTCGTTCGCCAATAGCCAGGCTGGGCTGGTGTCCGGGAAAACCTCCAATATTTTTTGGAGAATATTTACATCAGGAAAGCGATCTCCTCGTTCGTAGTTAGCCATGGTATTTTTATGGATACCTAGTTTGTCGGCAAGTTCCCCCTGCTGCATTTCTCCACGCAGTTCTTTGATCCGATCTCCAACGCTTTCCACTAAAACCTCCACATACGTGTGTCAAATAATAAATTATTGTCTTGACACATTCGTTCGTGTGATTTAAAACAAAAACGAGTGTATTTAAACAATTTCATATCTGCCGTAAAGATTCTGTGTCTCTCGTTAACAGTGAGAACAGTCGAACAAGGTGTGGTTCACAAAAAATGAGCAGAAAAGATAAAAATACCACAAAATTTTGTGCTTCGGAAGTTTCTTTTGAATCCCGAGAAATCCATCCAACCCTTACCGGTACCAAACATACCCGGGTCATGAAGATGTTTGCGGAAGACTTGGTTCGACATGGACAGGAAGCAGACAAGGTACAAGTCGAGGTCAACGAGTGAGCAGGTATTCAGTTGACGACCACAACATCGTGGGGGCTAATTTTGCTCCTGAACTATTAGCGGTTTTGGAACGCTTCAGAAAAGAGATTGAGACAACCCCTAAAAATTTACCGGAATGGACACCAGTCAAAGGAGCATCACCAAACGAAATAGTTCGATCAGCTCTATTCACAGCTCGCAACCGCAACAGTCGCAGGGTTTACCTTAAGCAGGCTGAAATTGTTGTCACTGGTGGTGGAAGCATTCTCTATCTGGGGGAAGAATTACGGCAGGACGACGAGCTTGTCTGGTTGCGGCTTATTCAACTCGCAAAAGGCCAACCTCTTGGTGATCCTATTCTCTTTACACCATATTCGTTTCTGAAAGCTATTGGCTGGGGGGTCAACAACTGGGGATATCAACACCTCAGAACATGTCTCCTGCGGATGAAAGCCACAGCTGTTCAGATAACCTCAAAACGACTTCACCAAACGGTCGTAACAAGCCTTATCGATTATATCGTGATGTGGGATCCAGAAAAGAAAACCCCTCTAGTTCGCTGGGAAGTCAAAGTCTCTAAAGTTATGAGTTTTCTTTTCGCTGATGGTGCTTTCACCCTGATTGACCTGGAGCAGCGCAAAGCCCTGCCGGAGGGGATTGCCACAAAACTTCATAGCTATTGGTCAAGCCACAAAAAGCCCTATCCGGTCAAAGCTGAAACCTTACAAAAGCTCTGTGCCAGCAACACCGAACTTCGGTTCTTTCGGAGGGAGTTGAAAAAAGCCTTAAACGCATTGGTTCATGTTGGATTTCTGGAAACCTGGGAAATAGAAACAAACCTGGTAGCAGTGATTCGCAAGAAATAAAGGTATCGCTGTTTGACTCACAAACTATCGCTGTTTGACTCACGGGGTATCGCTGAATGACTCACATAACTATCGCTGTAAGACTCACGGAAGTATCGCTGTTTGACTCACTGTGGATAACCCGGCTTTCGAATAAATTCAAAAGGTTAAAGACGCTTTTTCAGAGCGCTAACCTTTCTTTAACCTTCTTTTAACCAATAGGGGAAACTATGCAGAACTTATCACCTGAAGAAGTCATAGACTGGGTGGATCAGAATACCAAACAGATAATAGGGCATGCGAAAAAGTACCTTCCATTTGCACCTTACGATCGGGACGATTTTCTTCAGGACGCATATGAAGCTGCTCTTGAAGCATCCAGCATCTCCACAGAACGTCAGATTTCGTTTCCAGCCTGTTTCTGGATTGTTTTCAAGGGAAAAATCTCTGATGTCACCCCAAACCCCGGTTCTAAACGAAATGGTGGCTCGCATTCTCCACCATCTAACTTCTGCGATTGGTCAGATTTTTCCATGGAATCTGCTGTCCCAAACGACATGCTTGATCTTCCTGAGTCCTGGTCTGTCATTGACATTGACCGGGTTTATCCGCTCATCCGCCAGCATTTGACTTGTGCAGAAAATCGGATCCTTGAAGTGCTTTTTGGCATCCACGATGGTCCTATGAAGATTCGAGAAGCAGCAAGACACTTAGGATGCTCCCCACCGAACGTTCGCCAAGCACTAAACCGAGCCTGCAGTCGGATGACTTCTTTGGTCGAGAATGGGGAATTGAATATTCAAGTTATCGATGATGAGCTTGTCGACCTGCAACCCATATGGGCAGATAACCCTGCTCAGCAGCCTGAGGTTCATCAAACAATAGTCGCTGAAACCCATGATGAACGAAAAAGCGGAGACAAAACCAATTTGGTCGAGCCAATACAAAGCCAGCCAGATTGTCGGCAAAGGGAACCAAGTATTCATCGTATCCATGAAGCAAACCCAGATTTGGCAACGACCTCAAACAAAAGCGATATGGCAAACAGATATGTTCTGCCGAACTTGGTCGACACTACATTCACGCAGATAGGAGTTCCCAATCATCTCGTTTCACTGAAAAACATATCAACCAAAGCGGACTTCGCCTTTGAGCGATTGGAACTGAGCACCGATTGGTCAAAAATGGTTGTTGGGACAAGCACTACGCTTTTTGTTGCAGACATAATGAATCTTACTGGTCCCGGCATTGAAATCTGTCGCTTTATGCCTAAAGAAACATTGGAAAGTTTTTCCAACACGAAACGACAACGGCTATATTTAATTCCGACTGCGAGTAAGCATTGCCGAGACGGTCCCTTCCACTTTCATTCAGGAAGGCCACCAAATGATGATTCTGTCACAGACGACTATACCCTCTTAGCTGCCTAATAATTATTCACACCGTATTCTCTCGGGTCCCTGGAGGAAATCGATGACTCTTGGCAAAAGAATCCGCACGATTCGCGGAGATAGGAAAATTGCCAATTTTGTAGAGGGCTATGATATCTGCCCAAACACTCTGATGAACTACGAATCAGACAGAAGAAAACCGGACGCTGAGTTTCTGACCAAGCTCTGTGAATTCGAAGGAGTTGAACCTAACTGGCTTCTCGGGTTTCAGGAAACCAGCGGAACAGACATTCAGTACAAGAGAAATGTTTTGGAAATGGTTGCTATTGAAGCAACCAAACTGGCTCCGTTCCAGATTGGGACAAAAATAGGGAAGCTCTTAACCTTAACCTACGAACGGGCAGCAATAACTCATGCGGGGAAAAACCAGATTGAGATCATTGTTAGAGAACTACTTGAGTTCCTGGACTCTCCAGGAAGAAAGGTAAAATCACCCCATGTGCGGGACGCCGATAATAAACGCAGCGCAATTGGTTAATCTGCCCCTGAAGGTACTCAACAGACTAAAGGCAGATGGTATCATTGACGATCCCGTGTCGGATAGTGACATGAGGGGACTGTCCATGATGGCCGATATCTGGGGGAAAGTTTGGTATATCCGTAGCATGCTATCCCCTTTGCCCCAAGCTTATCGTCAAAAGATTTTACTGACACCCGACATGTCCGGTCCCGAACGCTATGCCCTTACCTGCTATTTAAACGCCAAACAAGGGGAAAGAATTCGGGTCAAGGATATCATTGACAAAGTGCGGTATTATTTAAAGGCACATTTAACCGAGAGACAAGTAATCAAAGTTAGGGAAGTGGCCTATGACATCAGGCGTGGTCGTCGACTTGATCCGAGAAAGAAAGGAGATCGCAATCTGGAAATTGCTGAACAATAATTCTGGAGATTGCTGCAATTAATAAAGGTAGTTATTTGTCTGGAAAACATCAATCCAATTTGAGTACAACTTTGTACACCACATACTGCGAAATAACACCAACAAGTGGTGTACAAAACTTTCTTGAAAATTTATACACCACATGATAGCTTATTAGTCATGAGTGTGGTGCACAAAAATAACGACATGGTACTAGAAGGCATGCTTCGAGACGAATTATCCCGTTGCGAAAATATGATGGCATCTCTGCGTAATGCCCTGGCGGAGTTCCCTAAAGGATCCTTACATCAGCGGCAGAGAAACTACAAAGGGAAGATATCCACCTACCACTATCTTAAATTTCGCGAGCAGGGAAAAAGTGCCTACCAGCATGTCCCTGAAAAACAGGTATCACTGTTTGAGCAGCAGATTGCAGAACGGCGCAAAAAGGATGCATCTCTGAAAAAGTACGCTGCCCGGGCAAAATATCTCAAAAAACTACTGAAGGTGTAGCATGGACCAATACAAACTGAAGACCACCCCTGAGATCCCTGCCGAAATTCTTGAACTGCTGTCTATCCTCACCCAAGCTGATTTTTTCGAGGATGGCTTGCTGATCGGTAGTTGGGCAATGCTTTTTTATCAGGAAGTTTTGGGGATCAAATACGTCCTGAGAACTGGTGATATCGATTTTGCGCTGATTCCGGAAGTTCTGAAAAAAGCAAAAGCAGTAGATCTGGAGGCTATCTTCAAAAAATCGGGATTGGACTCTGTAACTGACTACAGTTCCGGGCTGCAAAAGTTTTTAAGCGAAATGTACGAGATCGAGTTTCTTGTCCATCGACGAGGAGGAAAGAGTGAAGTCAAGGATGTCAGAAAATACAATGTGAACGCTCTGAGCATGCCTTTTTTGGATATTCTGTTTATGCAGCCGATTAGGGTCGAGATGCCAGATTGCCAGGTTCGTATTCCGTGCTCTGAAGCACTCTTTTTTCATAAAATGATTATCGCTCAACGTCGAAAGGAAGGCTGGAAAAAGGAAAAAGACCTAGAGCAATGTGCAATTCTTGCCGAGCGACTAAACATTGAACTGCTCAGCAACATGGCACAGAGTTACAATAAAAGCCGAACAACCATGAATAGCCTTCGAAAATCTTGCGAAGAAATTGGTTTCCGTTGTGACATACTGGGAGTTTAACATCCATGAACGCTATCTTCCTTTCCCGTTTGAGTATCGTATAGCTGCTGCCCCTATCAAGCAACTTCTTGTCATGCTTGGATTACAATCATAAAAGCCTCCCCCTTCCAACCACATCCTGACCGATGACCACTGAACAGTCTCTGAAAGACTTCCCCCCCTCCCCATGATCCAAACAGAACCAAGTAAACTTTTTTAGCAACTAATGCGGTGTTTGTAGCCAATTTTGGCGACAAAAAAGTAAACAAAACTCAGCGATGTAAACAAATTAGTAAACGAAAGGGGATACAAAATGGTCTTTGTTTGTGATCTTGGATTTTCTGCCCTGAAATGGATATATGGGGAAAAGCGGGGTCGGATCATCTCGGCTCATCGTCGTAACCATGACGGAAAAATTCTCGTAGGAACTGAAGCCCTACTGACAGCCGGATCAAGCTACCTTAAAACTTTGGAAGAGCTAGTGCATTTTTACCCAACGTTTGTAGATGCTGCTACTCAAGCCGGTGAAGTTCCTAAAGGAACACCACTTATTGTCGGCCTTCCCTATGGAGCATGGGTAACCGAAAAAGGGCTCCCGGCTGGAATAGTCAAAACCCTAACGAAAGTTTTGAATGGCAGCGGTTGGCCTGATGTCCGGGTTCTTCCACAGGGAATTGGAGGAATTCGGCTCTTCCTAGGCAAAAACCCAACCAACAAAGGAAATGTTTTAGCGGTAGATATCGGATTCAACACCGTCATTTTCACTTTATTCTCGGCGGACTCCAAAAACATCATCTACGGTGATACCTTTTACAAGCGTGGCGTTCATCAGATGGCTACCCAACTGCTGCTACCGAACATCAGGAACCTTGCTCCGTCCAGAACCTTCACCCCAGTAGAAGTCAGCTATCTGATCGAACACGGCTATATTCAATATGGATTTGAACGTCACGACATCAGCAAAGAGATCGAAACAGCTGCCAAAATCTACATTGAGGATGTGCTGCGAGACATCAATGGGGAACTCCAAGCTCACCTAGGACTAAAAGCGGCTTTTGACACGGTACTGGTCTTTGGTGGAGGAGCCACTCTGATCAAGGAAACAATTTCCTCGAACAGGGTCAATATTGAGATCCTGCCTGAACCAGAGTTTGCCAATGCGGCAGGTTTCGCACTGGCGGATGGATAACCGGGTGACATTATGGCAAACCGGCTACTGAGATTGACGGTCCACGATCCTGTTGTCATCAAGGCCTTGGATGAGTTGCGCAAATCAAGGAAACAATCGGCCTTTGTCGTTGAAGCACTGAGACATTTTTTGGGAACGACTCAAGGAGAAGATCAACTGGAGTCCTATCTATCTCTGGGGGAAAAAAACCTCCCAGAGCCTGAGATTCAAAAACCGGAAAGAAAAGAGGAGTCTTCTATCACTCAGGAATCTGCCAAATTCAATCTGGATGATATCTTCAAAATTTGATCCCTCTTCTGTGGTCCCGTATATTATGAATCAAAGTACTCATTCTTATCGTTGAAATCCCACCTCCCTATTAAGGGTGCGGGATTTCAAAACTTACTAGTTTTGTGAATTTGGCCTGATCGATCCGATATCGTCGTCAAAAGTAAATTCCTGATTTTTGAGAAGCCAAGTTTGTGTGATTTATTCCTAGATGAAGCAAGATTCCATTCCAGAACAACATGCAAAACGACCCAACCATTTGGATTCAGGTAGAGCCTTTTTTGTCTTACGGATGGTGAGTTCCGGGACAATTAGTAAAGGAGTATTTTCTTTGGCCGGTAAAAATTAAATGCATTATTATAAAAAACATTTTTTGCGACTACCTCTCCTACTGCTTCGACAATAAGAATAAAATCGTTGTCAGAGTATGGTCGGGGAGCTCTTGTAGAAGGCAGATCTGTCCCAAAAAAAAGAGCCTCTGGGTTAATGGAAACAATTTCCTTTAATGCTTTCTTAACGTCAAAATCAACCCTGCTAAAGCCTGTAGCCTTTACCTTAACCCCCTTTTCAACTAATTTTAGAAGGGTTGGAAAGCCTGCCCCCGATAGCCCCAGATGGGCAATGGATACCAAGGGTAGAGAAATAAGGTTATTGAATAGAGCCGGTAATTCTTTTGAGTCAACATACAATTCAACATGCCATCCAGCAATTTCGTAGATTCGCCGGGCAAACTTTTCAAGATTTTCCACACCTTCGGAGCCACCACGTTTTAAATTAAAACGAACTCCTCGTACCCCGGCCTGGTCAAGCTTAATAATTTCCTCATCAGAAGCCGTTTTTGGTAATTGTGTCACACCGACAAAGTCTGGTCCAAGCGCTTCAAGTGCTGCAAGAAGATAACTTTGATCAAGTTCCTGAAATGAAGCTGAAACAACCGCTCCTCCAGCAAGATCATACCCTTCGAGCCTAGTAAAATAATCAGTACGAGAAAAGCTATCAGGCACAAACCCCTGATTGGGAACAAGGGGGAAGTTCTTATCAATAATATGAAAATGGCTATCGAAAATTTTATATTTGTTTATCATTATCAATGCTATCGCCTCTCCTAAACTCAACGAACAACGATATGGTATCGGAATCTGTCGCCCCGCCCCATACTACGACGCCATTCGACCGGGGCATCTTCATAGGTGTGGGCTACGCGCTCAACGCACATAACGGGGGCATTCTGTTCAATACCTAATAATTCTGCCGTTTCATGATTTGCAATATCGGGTTGCAAATACTCATCTGCCCAAATTATGGGCGTTGCAAACTTCTCACTATAAATAGGATATAGAAGCTTATTTTCAATAGACAGTTTTTCAATACCCTTAAATCTTTCATAGGGAAGATAAAGTTCTTCGACGGCAAAAGGAATTTCCTGCAACGTCCGGATTCTTTTTATTCTGATGATATCTTCATTCTCATCCAGATTAAGAATATTAGCTGCTTTAGAATTTTGTTTAATGACAGACATATCCAATATTTTACTGCCTGGGATCTCTTCTGGGTCGCCTTCGACCAACCCATAGCGAAAAAAACGGCTAAAACTTTTTGAAAAATCAGGGCTGGCAACAAAAGTCCCTTTCCCTTGTCTGCGGAAAAGGACACCTTCCTGGACAAGGATTCCCAGAGCTTTTTTCACCGTACCAACGGAAACATTAAAATCTCTGGAAAGTTCATTTTCTGAGGGGATCATCATCCCCTGGCTCCAGATATTACTGGAGATTCTTTGTTTGATAGCTTCTACAAGCTGTAGATACAGGGGTTTTTCATTCTTGAAGTCAATACTGATCAGATTCATATTATTTTCCACCTTAGTTTGGATTCTTATATAGCTTACCCCGCTAATGATAGCTTTATCAGCTTCATGATACAACAAGCTAAGATTCTTCATGCTCACTTTCAAAAGTCTCTTCCGACACTTCAGAAAGAGCTGTTTTCCCTCTTTTAACCATCTTGTTGAGAATGACGGGAAGGACAAGAACACCAATTGTTGCGCAAAGAATGACCAGCGCAATAGGTCTCATAAAGCTATCAATGCCACCTATTTCTACCGCCCAGAAAAAATTGCGTTCAGCCAGCGGACCCAGCAGTAAGGCTAACAAGAAGGCAGGTACCGAATAACCATACCTGGAAAGCAATGCTCCAAGGACTCCAAAAATAACCACCAGATACATATCAAACAACATCTGCCGCCAAGCAAAGGCTCCAACAAGACAAAAAAGTGCAATAATTGGAACCAGATATTTATTAGGAACAGCTGTCACATTGCTGGCAAGTCGGGCAACCACTATCCCGATTGGCAACAAGAGAATATTTGCAATAACCAGGGAAAATAAAATTGCATAGGCTTCAACAGCATGTTCACCAAAAAAACTTGGTCCGGGTGTTACACCATTGATCATGAGAGCCGCCATAATAACCAGCGTAGTGCCAGAACCGGGAATACCCAGAGTCACTGTTGGAATAATCGCCCCACCAGGAACACCATTATTGCAAGCATCTGCAGCGATCAGACCTCCAGCATAACCAGTTCCAAATTTCTCCGGAGTTTTGCTCCATTGCTTTGCCTGCCCATAGCTGACCCAAGTTGCAATTGCTGCTCCGGTTCCAGGAATGAGACCTACGAGGATACCGATCAAGCCAGAACGGATCATGTTGAGCTTCTGCTTGAACGATGCCTTAATACCATCAATAATTGGGCCAAAACCCTGGATTCTCTGTACCCCTTCTGCAACTATACTTTTTTGACCAACAAGGGTGAAGAGCTCGCTAAAGCCAAATACCCCCAGTAGAACTGGAATAAGTGGGAGACCTTCATATAGGCCATAAAAACCAAAGCTGGCCCGGATATACCCTTCTTGGAATTCGGTGCCGACACATGCAACCAACAATCCCAGCGCCGATGAAAAAAGACCCTTTAGCAACGATTTTCCAGTGAGGGAACCGACTGCAGTCATGCCGAAAAGTGCCATCATGAAGAGCTCGGCTGGTCCAAAATTTAAAGCATAAATACCGACCACCGGGGTTATGACAAGTGCGATCAATGCGGATAAAATACCACCTACGGTAGAGGCTCCGATGGATAGACCCAAAGCATAGCCAGCTTTTCCCTGGCGTGTCATCTGGAAACCCTCAAGACATGTTGGTGCATTGGAAGGGGTTCCCGGGATATTAAGTAGAATGGCTGGGATAGAGCCTGCAGCTTGGGATGCACAAAAGCAAGCCATCATGAAAACAACAGCATTCGTGGGTCCAAGATAAACGGTGAAGGGAAGAACCATTGCCAGGAAGTTGGTGTCATTGAATCCCGGTATTGCACCAACCACCAGCCCTGCAAGCATTCCAAGGGGGAGCCACATAAGGTGTTCCGGCTGTAATAACAACCCCAGGCCAGAAAAAATGATGTCTAAACTCGCAATTTCCATGACCACCTCTATAAAAGAAAGGAACCAATTGCCAAACGTGGGAGCGACATCTTCATCAACACGACCATAGCCATATACAGAAATGCGGTAATGAGGAATGCGATACCTATGTTTCGGATCCAGGATTCACCGCCTAAACGCCTGAATAGCATTGCTAAAAACAGCATGCTGCTCAGGGCAAAACCAAGATATGGCATAATTATGATATACGCTATTGGAGCAACCAGAATCAGTATTGGCTTAAGGATTTGTGATCGAGAAACTACAGTCTTTGCTGCTACGGTTCGAGGAGAAAACAGATAAACAGAAACCACCCCCAGCCAGAGCACACCTGTAAGCGCAGCGAGGATATATGGCCATTTAATAGCAACCATAGAAGCATCTTTCGTCTGGACAAAATAAGCGATCCCAAACGCTAGAGATACTCCTGGAATGATTGCTTCCCCTGGATTGAAGCCCCTTTTTGTTTTTTCCACCTTGACCCCTTATGAACGATCAGGTCGAAATGACCTGATCGAATTTGACTAACTACCATTGGGCAAAAAATCGACCTACATAAGCTGCTTGTACTTTTCCCAAACCTTTTGAAATTCCTGAACATAAGCATCACATTCTTCCGGTGTCCAGTAGTCAATAAATGGAGCCATTCCCTGTTTTTCTGCCAAAGAAAGTGTTTTGGGAGCAGAAACAGCCTCTTTGAAGCTGTTAACAAGTTTCTTATAATTCTCAGGAGATTTTGTCACCGTCTCCCGTTTGATCATGAACGCAAAAGGTTCCACTAAATTCGGGAATTTCTTTCCGGTAGCGTCAGTAAGGGTTGGAATATCCCAAAGACCCGAATAAACTTTTTTATCTGTAAATGACGCCAAAGCTTTGATGAAATCTTTCTTGGACGAAGCTGAGAAATACGGGCCGATACAAGCATCCACTTGTTTGCCTGCAAGTGCATTGCGAGCTTTTGAACCACCATTAAAAGCAATAACTTTGGCATTGATACCGGTAAGTTCAATAAGAATTTTTGCTGCAAGGGTGGAAACTGCCTTGGGGTGAGAAGTAGAAATCGTCAAAGGTTTCTTGGCCTTCTTACCCGCTGCAATAAATTCATCAATAGTGCTGTATGGAGAATCTTTATGTACTAAGAGAACATTGGGGTCAGTGATCAGGTTTCCGATAAAACCAACCTCATTCCAGCCTGCTTTTGCTGCCCCGGTATTGACGTTCATTGCGTACATTGCAATTGTGGTCATAATGGTTGTGTATCCATCAGAAGGCTTCGCCATCATTTTGCCAAACCCGATAGCACCTGAAGCTCCAGGGGAATAATCAAAGGTTATCGGCTGCCCTAAAATATCTTCCCAGCCCATAGCCAGCACCCTGGATGACCGGTCAAAACCACCCCCTGCTTTTGCAGGGACAATGTGAGTTATTGGTTTAGAGGGGAAATCTGCTGCGGATGCAACACTTACACACAGAAAAACTACTGCAATGATAAAACTAAATCTTTTCATGTCTGACCTCCTGTTTCATGGGTTAAGTACTACCTTTTTGTGCCACTCGTGTAGAGATATGCTATTTAGTGGTCCCATTATTTTAAAATAATATAAATACAGTTAACCAATTTTGCCCATCCACATCTATATTATCTAACTTATGTATCTAAGCTAGATAATATAGATGTGGATGTCAAGGAAAATAACAACGTTATAAATATTTCGGAATAGAAATGGGAGTTGTGCTTAGTACTCTGGGCAATTTTACGACAAAAAAGCATGAATTATCGGTTCTATCCACGTTCCAATATGTTGCACTAGATTGTTTCCAGCGGTCAAAAGTGGATAGAAATCTGGATTCTTAAAAATTCCGCAACCTAGTGCACACGGGGCAGATGATTGTCAAAACTTAGCATTTTTGAAAGCACCTTAACAATATTGAAAGACTCCTTCCTGTTACTTTTCAAAAGTCCCGTCAAAATTTATTCGCAGATATCCAAGAATTTTTGAAAGGCGGATTAGCCGTTCTTAGATCATAATTCTTTAATTTATTTCAGTATAATAATCGCACGCCCCCACAAAAAGTCATTTTCAACTTCCCCCGCTCCCCATTCCAGAAAAGAATCCAACTTTCCGGAGATTTTTGTGAAGATATTCCCGTTGTTTTTCCTGGCCATGATATTTGCCACTAGCACCTTGGCGAACTCGATCTGCCGCCAACCTGAAGTCGCTGATTTTGGATCAGCTGTATCAAGCCATGCAGATAGCAGTTTCGTCATAACCCAACAATGCAAAAAAAATCATCTCGTTGCAAAAAAGCCGGTTCACCTGTCCATCCACATAAACCAGGACGCTGGCACTACAAAAAGTATCACAACAAGCCACTCCTTACCCTGGGTCATACTTTTCAACCTCAACGAAGCTTATTTAGACGATTCAGACCGGTTGATCATGAACCAGATTCCTTTTGGATCAAGAGTAAGAGTCACCGGTTACACATGCTCAATCGGAAGTAAAGACTACAACGACAAGCTTTCGCTGCAACGAGCAGAAGCGGTCGCGAATTATCTGCGAAGTCACAAAGTGAAAATCATCTCTATCAGTGGCAGAGGGGAATGTTGCCCCGTGTCCACCACAGACCTTGGCAAAAACCGGAGAGTTTTGATTGAGGAGGAAAAATGAGATTTATCCTTTACCTTATTCTGGCAGTTTTTATTGGGATCCAGCCCACATTTGCTGGAGAAAAGTCTGAAAATCCAGCAGACCAGCTTTCACAAATTCTGCCCAATACGACCATTGATGGTTTTGGGCCAACACCGATCCCTGGACTTTTCGAAGTCACTGCTGGCGATCAGATTTTTTATTTCAGCCCAACAGGTCACCTTGTCTTGGGTGAAATATGGTCCAAGGACGGTCGTAGCCTCACAGCGGAGCGACGCGAACAAGTGATCGCTGAAAAGCTCAAACAGCTTCCTCTCAAAAAAGCTCTGACACTCGGCAATGGTCCTCATGAAATCATCGAGTTTACCGATCCAGATTGCCCTTTCTGCCGAAAAGTTGATGCCTTTTTCATTGATCGTTCTGACGTGACCAGACACATATTTTTTTACCCCATCAAAGGGCTACATCCGAAGGCTGTGGACAAGGCAAATTTCATCCTGTGTAGTGATGATCAGGAAAAAGCCCTGAAAGAAATCTTTACCGGCAAATGGGACAAAATATCCCTGCCATCATTGGCGAACGATTGTCAGAAAACTCTCTTGGACGAACATCTTCAACTCGGAGGAATGCTCGGTGTGCGGGGAACACCAAGTATCTGGGTTGACGGTATCAGGATCAAGGGTGCTGATTTAGACGCAATCTCCGCTTTACTCGACAAAAAACCAAAAGAATGAAGGAGAATTTCACATGAAGAAAATGTTGTTTATCACAATTCTACTATTTTTCTGTGCCGGTCCAGTATTGGCTATTACGGCTCCGCCAACGACCGGGTTCGCCTACACAATGTACGACATTGTCGTCATCAAAATGCTTCAGGGAGCCATTGGCTTCATTTCTGGTCTGGCTCTAGTGATCTGGGGGGCATCCATGTTGCCTCGTGGAGCATATCTTCCAGCCGCTTTCACAGTCGCTGCCGGAGGCATGGTTATCAAGGCTGACACCATTGTTACCAGTCTGGGAATGATGATCTAAAAAGACAAGGGACCCGCCCCTTTTCTCCGGAGAAATAAATGGATAAGAAAATGCCCCAGTACCTTTCCAGCCCCTACCAACTCCTCTGGTTCGAACCAGACGACTTGTCCATCATGGTCATTGGTTATCTGCTCGCTATGGTCTTTGGAGGGATCTTCTGGCTGGGAATGATTGCAGGTCCAGTGGTTTATGGCCTGCTCAAACGACGCTATCCCCGAGGTTTTCTACGACACATGTTCTACATGATTGGCTGGACTAAGCTGCATGGCTATCCAACCTTTTACGAAGAGGAGTTCATCGAATGAAGTTCGATCTCTTCGTACAGAAGACCAGTAATCTTTTCGCAGAACGACGCCTGCTCAGGTTGATCGTTTTTCTGATAGGCGGCTTGCAGGTATTCAACTGCTTGCTTCTCTTTTCGGTTCTGGACCAGAAACGCACCATTTTGATTCCGGTCGGCAATCCAAACAAGGTATCAATTTCCGGCTCTTCGGCAGGAACATCTTACCTGCGTGAAATGGGTCGCTATGTTACCGGGCTTGGTCTGAGCTACAACCCAGGTACGGTCAGGCAACAATATGAAGAGCTACTGACGATGTTCTCTCCTGAACACTTTGCCAGCGCCAAGGAACAACTCTATGAGGCAGCGGATACAGTGGAAACAGCTGGAGCCTCCAGTGTTTTCTTCATTGCCAACATGGACAACCATCCCAAAGAGAAAATTCTCGATATCACCGGCACTCGGCAGTTGTTTGTGCAGGATCAGAAAACGGAGGAAAAACAATTGATCTATCGACTTTCCTATCAAATCAAGAATGGTCGTTTCTCGATCAACAATTTTTCAGAGAGGCCGAACTGATGCGTTGGATTCGAATTCAGATATTCATCATAGCCGGACTTGTGTTGGGAATGATGATAACCATTGCTCACGCAGACAAAGGAACACCGGAAGCTTGGCCTACAGTCATTCTCCCGGAACTGACAACCAAGGTGAAGCTGTCGAACACGGACGTAAACCGTCTGGTTTGTCCTGATGGAATCAAGGACGTGGTGTTCAGTCAGGAAAAAGGTATCAAAGTA
Organism: Desulfuromusa sp.; assembly: GCA_029933365.1. Next base: position 62,337 of record JAOZOH010000001.1, read on the forward strand.
AAAATCACCGATGGTAACGCCTTTCTCAAATTCCAGGTCATCAAAAAAGGGGAGGAGATGATCTATACCGAGATCCCGTCAGAATTTTATGTCGTCTGTGGTGGAGACATTTACAGCCTGATTGGAATGCCTCAAAGAATCCCCGCCCAAACAATTCGTCTATCGAGCGGAAAAAAACAGAAAGTTCAACAGAATCTCGCCCTCTTTAGCGGGATGCCATTGGAGAAAAAAATACTCACACTAATCCGGCAGACCTACACAGAGCAATTTCCAGACAGCTACCTGGTCAGAAAAGTAGGCCTCCAGGTAAGCCTTTTCCCAACCCTTTGGATGAGTTTTATCCGGGAGATTATCGTCGAGGGAGAAGGAATCGCAGTACGTGAATATCGTGTTTCCCTCAAATCAGGGACGCAGAAATTACACTTGTCCGAACAGGAGTTTCTTCGCTCTGAGTTAACCAATCAGCCCTTGGCGATTGCGGTTGATGAACTGCTGTTGCGAAGTGGGAATCATTCCAGGGTTTTTATTGTGGAGCGCAGGGATTCTGATGCCCCATCTCTGATGACTAAACAAGTATCCAGAAATGAGCAATCGGTCAACGAGGAGAAGACGGATGCCCTTTAAAGAAACGTGGAAGAAACTTGATTCCGAAAGAAGACGAAAATTCGTCTTGGCTGCGACCATTGCTTTTGTACTGCTTCTTGGTGCCGGAGGCTATCAAATGCGCTCCAAACCAGTCCCGCCGCCACGCACTGAACAAAAATCAACATCCCTGATACAGACTCCGGGAATGCTGCAAAAGTCCCTTTACCAACAATCACAAAAAGAGATGGCCAAACGTGATCGTCAAATGGAAGACCTTCGGGGGCAACTGGCAATGCTGATGGAGAACAAGCAAGGAGAGCTACCGCCACCGCATGACAAACAACAGAACAGTGCTCAATCAGGAACACCATCAATAGAACATCCTGTTTCCACAATTGACATTTTGGATTATCCACCGCCACCGCCGCCAGGAACGGTTTACCCGGCGATACCAAGTCCAACGGCAGGACCTCCTCCGCCACCCGATGAAATTATCGCGGTTGGAGATATAGGCATGATTTCAGCTCCTGTATTGGAGAGGATCGAGAATAAAAAAAAAGCGGACAAACAGAGGATATATCTCCCTCCATCATTCATGGCGGCAACTCTGCTTTCCGGCCTGGACGCACCGACGTCCGAATCAGCCAAAGGGAGTCCAGTTCCAGCACTATTGAGAATCAAGGATCTCGCAGTACTACCGAACAGCGTCAAGGCAGATCTCAAGGGATGCTTCGTTATAGCGGAAGGTCTTGGAAACCTCGCTGATGAAAGAGCGCATATGCGACTGGTTTCCCTTTCCTGTCTGACCCACGAAGGCCAGTCGGTGATTGACCAGAAGATCAAAGGTTTTCTCGTTGATCAAGACGGCAAGATCGGTCTCAAGGGAAAGGTTGTCAGCAGAATGGGGAGTGCTATAGCACGCTCTATGCTTGCTGGATTCTTCGGGGGATTAGGTGAATACGTCGCCACACAGAACACGATCACCAGCACAAGCCCTCTCGGAACAACTCAAACAATCGACCCCGCTGATGCTTTGCAATTTGGAGTAGGAAACGGCTTAACATCGGCATTCAAGGACACCCAAAAGTTCTACCTTGATCTGGCCAAACAGGCGTTGCCAGTCATTGAGATTGGCGCAACCAAGGAAGTGACGATGGTTATTGAAGAAGGGATCATGCTGGAGTTGCAGGATCCCGGTAAGGAGAGAAAATGATAAGACGCTCGCTGCTTCCAACCTTGCTAGTTATGACATTGAGTGGCTGCTTGAACCCTTATGCGGGCGACTTCAATTGCCCGAAAACCAACAACGGTAAATGTGTGTCCGTTGAAGACGCCTATTATGAGTCAAAAAATGGCTTTATCGGGACACAGGGGGAAACAAGCTCCGATGATTATCAGGAAGCTCTTTATGGGCGAATGGCCGGATTACTAAAACAGCCAGAAACTCCGATGGTTGCTCCACCGAAAATCATGAGGGTACTGATGCTCCCCTACGAAGGAAAAGACGAAGAACTTTACCTCTACCGCTACGCTTACATTTTCACAGACCGTTCACACTGGATTTTAAGCGATCCACTCAATACACCGATGGGAGATCAGTAATGCCTCTTTCTTCCATGCTCTTCGGTGACGGGGGACTTACAAAAGGGCAACTAGCTCGTGACACGCGGCGAAGCAACCTGTCGAACTACCTGCCCTATATCGCTTACGATCCAGAGACCCGAATCTACCTGAATAACGATGACACCCTTGGTCTACTCTGGGAATGTTCTCCGGTCGTCTTTGCCGGTGAAAAAACCATGCGAGCCTTGGATGGACTGTTCCGGATCAACTTTCCGCCAGGAACCATTCTTCAGTTCATCCTACATGGCGATCCCCATATCGATCCGAAACTGGATGATTTCAAAAATCTTAAAACCCGTCATGGTGAACTGTTCAAGCAAATTTCATCAGCGTTGACAGACCACTTTCGTGCGGGGGCGGCGGGTCAATGGAAATCAGCAGGTCCTCCTCTACGAAACTTCAGGATCTTTTTTTCGGCCAAATGGCCTAAGGATAAAAAAGCTAACATAGCTGATATCGCTGGCATGACCGAAGAAACTTTGGCTGGGGCGACACTCCACCCTAAACTGGTAACACCGACTCACCTTCTAGACTGGCTTCGTCGTCTGCTGAACGATTCCCCTTCTGGTGAACTTGACCACTATGACGAAACCGTGCCGATCCGAAAGCAGGCAATCTTCGCTGAAACAGTAATAACCAAATCTTTTGACCATATACGCATCGGTGAACGTGAGTGGCGCTGCCTGACCCCGAAAGGATATCCGCCAGAGGTCAACCCGCTGCAAACTAACCAACTTTTTGGCGGAATTGAGGGTGGTGCGTCAGATGCTGATCAACTCTCTGGCCCATTTGTTTATTGTCTGAACATCCTGCTGGAGGATCAGAAAACCAAACTTCACACCAAATGCAACATGATCCTAATGCAGCAAGGGGTTGGTTCTTTCGCACCCAGTCTGGCAAGAAAAAAGGAAGAATACCTCTGGGCCACAAGCGAAATTGACAAGGGATCCAGGTTCTACAAGATCATCCCGGTTATGTGGGTTTATGACACCCCTGAAAAATCCAAACGCTCACTGGATCGAGCCAGACGTCTTTGGGAAGGGCAAGGATATTTGATGCAGGAAGATCGTGGCATCCTCCCGATCATGTTGATCTCCGCTCTTCCATTCGGGCTTTATAACACCGGAAGAAACATTGACCAGTTGGAGCGTGACTACATTGTACCAGCCAATACAGTATCAACCATTCTTCCGATTCAAGGTGATTTTTCCGGTGTTGGTCGACCTCAAATGATATTTGCATCGCGTAAGGGTCAAATCGCCGGTCTCGACCTGATGGACAAAGAAGCAATCAACCACAATGCTTTCATTGCTGCATCAAGTGGGTCAGGAAAAAGCTTTTTTATTAATTATCTGGTGACCAACTATTTCTCCTCCGGTGCGAAAATCCGCATCATTGATATTGGTGGCAGCTACCAGAAAATGACCAAAATGTGCGGAGCCCGTTATCTTGATTTTACTGACGAAGCAAATATCTGTATCAACCCTTTCACCAATATCATCGAACCGGAACATGACATCCCGGTAATTGCCCCTATCATCGCCCAGATGGTTTTCTCTACCAGCAATACGCCACCAACTGAAGTTGAGATGACCCTGATTAAAAATGCAGTGCGATGGGCTTGGGAGCAAGAAGGCAATGCTTCCGGGGTGGATACCCTGCATCGCTACTTTTCAGATTATAACGATCGTGGCAAACAAAATAGAGAGATCCTGACCGCCGCTGAAAAGCTGGCGTTTAATATTGAGGATTTCACCACCAGTGGCTCCTATGGACGATTTTTCAATGGACCATCCAGTTTTGATATTTCCAACGACGATTTTGTTGTCTTGGAACTGGAAGGGCTGGAATCAAAAAAAGAACTTTTCCGGGTGGTCACCCTGCAGATCATCAATGCTGTCACTAAAGACCTTTACCTGTCAGATCGCAAAACTCCACGATTTGTCATATTTGATGAAGCCTGGAAGTTTCTTGGAAAATCTGGACATCTCCAGGAGGTCATTGAGGAAGGATACCGTCGTGCCCGAAAATTTAAAGGCTCTTTCAATGTAATTACTCAGTCCATTCTGGACATCAAACAATTTGGTTCCGTTGGGGATGTCATTCAGGGGAACAGCGCATTTAAATTTTATTTGGAGTCGGGAGATTTTGAGAGAGCTGCAGCACAAAACCTGATCAACTATGACGCTTTTTCAATGCAGATGCTCAAAAGTGTGAAAAGCCGCAAGCCACGTTATTCAGAAATTTTTATGGATACCCCTTTTGGCATCGGAGTGGGACGTCTGATGGTGGATCCGTTCAGCTATTACGCCTACACATCGGATGCAGATGAAATCTCTGAAATAGAGGAGTTGGTGAAAGGAGGTTTGTCTTATGCGGAAGCCATCAAGACAATGGTGGAAAAGTATCGTCCTGTATAGTGCTGCCATATTGGTGTTTTTCCCTGCCCTTTGTTCAGCATTGCCCACCGGAGAGATGGCGACAGGACATTCTGCAGGACAAACATCGGGAGACACGATCCAGGGATCTTGGGGAAGCCAGGATGCACTTCGGCAAAATATTCTCAACCCCATGACCTCTTCAGAGTCTTCCCTGAAAACGCTCGATAAAAGTAAGTCATTTACAGCGCAGCTCTCTTTTCCGAGTTCAAAAAAGTTCCTTGAGGTTTTTATCCAGCCAGGAGCATCCGGTGACTTGGCAACTGTCATTGTCGGGGAAGATTTAAACTTTGATGGAACAACCGATTATACTTTTCAGATACCCTATGCAGTTTCCGGGGTGTGCGGGAATGGAATCATCTCTTGTACGCCAGGAACCTGGAGTGACTGCCAATATTATTTTTGGACAGCTGATACGACAGGCAAGGTCAGCCTTCAAGGAACCTCGCCAGACAATGTTGGTGGGTGCTATTGCATCAACAGTGACTGCGGCAATAATCTGGTCTGGAATAACACCCAGGTGGTCCTTCAGGATCTTGGCGGTGGCATTGTCGGGGCAATGCAACAAGCCAATGCCGGGTTTACAATCTCCGATATAAAAATCGAGAATACGACAATTTTCTACTACGGGCAGGATTCTTCCAGGACAACTGATTCTACCGGTGTGCCTTCTGCTACTACCCCTGTCCCTCCATCACAAGCAGCCTATCTTGCCAATCCTTTAGCCATTAACCAGCAAACACAAAGTAAAGTCATGGCTCAATCAGGAGATCCTCAAAGTCTCTATACCCTGATCAGTGGGGTTAATACGAACCAACAGCAGGAGAATTGCACCGTCCGTCGACAGATCACCATGACGAGGCCAGACATTAACGACATTATCGTTCCTCTCGGAGGTACCGGGGCGGTTCAGTATTGCGGGCCCGACTGCATCAACGTCATTCTCGGTCAGGTTGGAGACAATTATTGGCATGGTCGCTGCGCCATCTTTGAAAAAGATTTTCGGGTTTATGTCAAACAGCCAGATTTGATTCGATCGGCAACGATCGTTCGTGCCAAATGGGACGATTACATGCAAGTCTGGATTGGTGGCACAAAGGTCTGGAGTGGGCCGAATAACAATTTTCCCCCAGAGACTGCCGGTCGCTGTGAATTAAGTACCAGTTGGAATCAAAATCCACAAACCGATGTGACCAGAGAATTTCAACATCATGGGGAAATTCAAACTAAAATTCGAGTTTCTGTTACTGGTGGTGGTGAAGGTTATGCTTTCGTCAGGATTAGGCTCAAACCAGACCGCTGTATCGTTTCATCCGCCATTGCAAATGGCTGTGCCTCACTCTCATCACGTTCTGACTGTTCTTTGCAGGAGGAAGAGGTAGATGGAGTTCAAACCTATCACACTGCAAATCCAACCGGTCTTTCTCCGCTGCCATCGTCTAAAAATCTAACCCAGGGAGCATGTTCAGAAACAATTACGCAGGATTGGTGGCTGAAAAAGAGAACCTATTTTTGTTCTTCCCCGACCTACGACTTCTCAGATACCAAGACACGCTATGGCCAGGTAGTCGGGTCGCTATCAGAAAACGGTTTGACCGCAGATTATCAGGATATGCAGCGAAATCAGGGAGGATGGGTTTCTAGTTCTAACACCATTGAAACAATGGATATTCCTCCCCATGACGAATGTGAGAAAGCTTGCAAAACAAGGAGACCCATTCAAGATAGTCAGGTTGTGCTGGCCGGTCATTCAGATCAGTTTAAAACCAGTACGGACAGTTACGATATTATTTATCACACCTGTATTAATGATCAATGCCCAAATGAGGCTGGAGAAGAAATCTTGAAAGATTGCCAGTGCCTCAATGAGTTTGCCGAGGCTGCCACGATTATGCAGATGTTGCGATTGGCCGGTCAGGATGTGATCTGTTCAGATGGAGTACCAAAATGAGAAAGACAATCGCGCTTATTGTCCTATTTTGCTTCGTTCTTGGAGCACCAGTTAACTCTTTTGCAATATTTTACTGTGGTACCGATCTTGATGGTGACGGATTTGCCGATGCAGCAGAAGAGACTGCATCTTGTTTTGCCGTTTCACCTTGGAGCACTGAATCATCAACCTGGTTTTGCCCGATACAGGCTGTAAATTGCCGAAGAGATTATACTGAACCTTTCATTCAGAAAACCTGCGCCATAGCCAATTATACCTATGTGAAAACTCGTGACCGCTGTGAATCAGCGCAGATTCAAAGCTGCAACGGTGGCCAGTTGGATTCATTACTGCGTGTCTGCTATGCCCCGTCAACCTCAACATCAACCTGTTCAAACGGAACTTATGATCCAGTGGAACAACAGTGCAAACAAGAAACATTCTCTTGCCCTCTAGGAAACTATTCTTGTCTTGATACCGGTTCCGACAATCCTCAATGTTCACCTAATCCATGTATTGATGTTGCCATGCAAGAAAACGATATAAATATTTTGCCTGAAAAGGATCCGATGCTTCGAGATGACGGGCAAATTGATTCCAGCGGAAGCTGTATAGGGGAAATCTATGTTTTTAGTGGCAAAGCAACTCGTTGCCGGCCACCTGGCATGACGGTTGGCTATGCTAACAACTGTTGTGACAGTAGTGATCCCGTTTTGATGGATTCCAAGACAGGCAGCAAGATCAATAGTACGATATCTGCCATATCTACAGTCTATGAAATGGCTCAAGTCGGCTATTACTCCTATCAGATTGGTGCAGGAGCCATGGCTGCTGCTGAAGTCGGTGGACAGGTTGTTGTTTACAATATGGCCAGCGGTACCGTTGCTGCAACATATGCCTCAGGTACAGCAACCGCAACAGGAGTCATGGCGGCACAAGGAACTGCTACTGCCGGGGCGGCAACAACGACTGGGACCGTTACGTCTGGATTATCATCATATTCTGGAGCTCTCTTTAACCCAGCCACAATTGCTGTCGCGATTGTCATTATGATTGTTATGAAGGTCATGTTCGGTAATGGCTGCTCGCCGGAAGACATTGAAACGGCAATGTTTGCCAATTCCGATTATTGCCATTATCTCGGAATGGTTTGCGAAAGGGAATGGAGTCATATTGGTTGTGTTCAAAAAGCAAAGAGGTTCTGTTGTTTTAACTCAAAAATGGCTCAAATTATTCACGATCAAGGAAGGCCACAACTCAAAACATTCGGATTGAACGGTGGGTGGGGAACTGCGAAAGCTCCAAATTGCCGAGGGTTTACTCCACAGGAGTTTCAGCAATTGGATTTCTCCAGAATTGATCTGACCGAGTACTTTGGTGATATCCAGAGGGACTTATCTCAGAAAATCCAGGATGCACAGTCAACTGTTCAACAGAAAATCCAGTTTCACTACGATCAAATACGATGAATATCAGAGGCAGAATGTCCATGTTATTGATCTTTATTTTGTGTTCGTTCCTTTCTGGATACGCTCAGGCAAAAGTTTTAGGAACCGTTGGCAAGGTTTACCCAATAGCTGAACCTGATGCTCTGGAGGAAATCGAAGAACGAGCAAAAATGATTCATTGGAAATCTATTCTGGACAAGGAGAGACCTGAAGATTTCAGACCATCAACATTAGTAAGACTCCCACGGGCTCAGCAGGAAAGATCCTTTCTGGTAGATATGACTTACACCCTGAACTTTGATATCCCGGATGGTAAAGGCGGCCTCCTTTATCCCAAAGGCTATAGTTTTAATCCGCTGGACTATATGCCGCTAAATCAGACTCTAGTGATTTTGGACGGAGAAGATGCCGACCAAATAGCTTGGCTGCAAAACTCATCTCTAGTAAATCATCCAAACACAATAATTCTCCTGTCCTCGGGCTCCTTTTCCAAAGTCAGCAAAACTTTGGGCAGAGCCGTTTTTTACGCAGACAGACGCATTGTTGATCGGTTCAACCTGAAAGTCACACCGTCAATTGTTTCACAAAGAGGTCGTCATATGGAGGTGAAAGAGATTGAGATACCTATTTCTACTACTATTGCTCACTAACCTCCTTCTGCCAGCCAAGCTCTGGGCAAAATGTCAGTCCAATCCACTTAACCCGGTTACTGACATTTGCTGGCAATGTATCTTCCCGATTCAGTTTGGCGGAAAGCTAACACTTGGCAACAGTCAGGGACTGGTTCCCGTAGAAAACACATCTCCTCCAGTCTGTGCATGCTTCAGTGGTGGCAGTTTCACTATTGGTGTGACTGCGAGCTTTTATGAACCTGCCAGAATGATTGAGACTGTTCATGATGCCTACTGCTTCCCCTCCTTGGGAACATCCATGAGCAATCCACAACCTGGCCTTCTCAATGGTTCAAGTGATGATCAGGTAGTATCAGGAGGAACACAAATATTTCAGCAAGCCCACTATTACATCCTACCCATTTTCGCAATCATGGATCTGTTCGTTGATTTTCCTTGTCTGGAACAGGCAGATTTTGATTTAGCGTATATGACTGAGGTCGATCCTCTTTGGAGCAACGATACTCTGGCCTTTCTGATAAACCCTGAAGCGCTCTTATTTGCCAATCCCGTATCACAATTGTCATGTGTTCCTGACAGCACCGCTGCAAATCTTGGATATCCTCTGGATGCACTCTTCTGGTGTATGGGAAGTTGGGGCAGTGCCTATCCATTGACCGGCACAATTGCCGATAGAAACGCAACTACGGCAAATGCAGGGTTGGCAGCTAGAATGTTATTTAAGCTCAGTCGAGAGATGTTGCTGTGGGATACCGCCAGTAGTGCTTGCGGGCCAGTCATGTCCCCAATCTGGCGGAAAAGTCACTATCGTTTGCAAATTGCCAGACCAGTCAGGGGCAATGATTGTATCCCTATAGGTCGTAGTGATTTTCTTTGGGGAAGCGGTAAAAATCCTCCTGGAGGTGCCGGACCCAATGCCCCAGATAACTTCCTCTGGGTTCTGACCCGAAAAAATAAATGCTGTATCGGGTATTCGCGATGAAGAAACTATTGATTGACCTGATTCTGATCTTTTTGCCACTTCTCGTAAATGCGGCAGGAGAACCCGAGTCCCTGGAAAGAAGACTTCGACCTCTGATGAATGATGCAGAAAATATCGAAGTGAAACTTCCGGAAGAAAATGTAGCGGCTAGACATGCTGCTGAAGCACTGTTTCAGCTCTATCAGTCTGAAGAGTTCCAGGCAGGGATCCAACAGGAACGGCAACGACTTTCTGAGGAATTCTTCGGTGCAAAACGGATAGTAGCTGAGAGGGGAAATGAAAAGAACTCCAAACATGGAAAGCTCACTAGCGAAGACAAAATTTATCTTTTTGTCTCCTCATCAGTCCCCCTTGCCACACTCAGGAACTATGCAACCGATATTGCAAAACTGAACGATCCACGGTTCGTTCTGGTGCTGCGTGGGTTTGTTGGTGGAGCTAAACGAATAGGGCCAACTGCCTCATTCATTGTTGAAGTATTGAAGGCAGATCCGAATTGTACTCTGAGTTCCAAGGAAGAATGTGCCATGCGGGAGGTTCCGTTTATCGTTGATCCAACACTATTTCGAAAAGTCGGGATCGAAAAAGTACCGGCAGTTGCGTTTCTTTCTGGCGACAAACAAACCCCTTTCATCGTCTATGGCGATGCAAGCCTTGGTTATGTTTTGGAACGGTTTGCTCGGGAGACTAGACATGCAGGGTTGGAGCAACTTGCCGACAAACTGAAACCAATTCCATGAGGATCCCCCGGTTGAGGGTTTCCCTGATGCCCTGCTCTCAGAACCCAGAGAGGGGACGGTGTTTCTGGAAATAGCGGAATCCACTCTCTGGAAATCGCTGAAATTAATAAAGGTAGTTATACCGTCTGGAAATTTTTATCATTATTTATGGAGATCTCGTTGAAAGAAAAAGTAAGTAGTCCTCCCATACAATCAACTGAAACACCTTCCGAGTTGGAGGTTCCATCCAGATCTCCATCTCCAGAAGGGTGGAGCCCAACACGGATCTTTTTATGCGCGCCCATTGTATCGCTACTGATCTCTTTCGGATCGGTTTATCTCTATGATCGATTTATCGCTCAGAAAGTCGTGGCTGTGGATCTCCAGGGCTTTTTGGCAGAACAGAAGGGATTGTATCTGCGCGGGGATATCGATGATACCGAACTGAAATATCGAATGGATCATCTGGAAAAGATGATAGATACCATTCCAAAACGATATGCAGTGTTTCTTGGAAATGTCGTTGTTCGCAATATCGAGTTGGTCGAACCATGACAGTACGGAGCAAACGCATGATTCTTCTGCTTTCCCTACTACTGGCAGGCCTTGCTGGATCAAGCCTTCCAGGAAGAATCAGCGTCACTTTGACTCCGTCTGTAAAGCATCGGGTGTGGTGGTTATCAAAAAACACATCCAGTGTTCATCACGGACAATACGTTCTGTTTCATCTTCCCCATTCAAGATTGTACAAAATGGTAGTCCCTGAGGCAGTGGTCGATAATCAGGATATTCGCGCCATCAAGCGCGTCGGGTGCGACGAAGGCGAGACGTTGATACGGGATGGTCGGGATTATTACTGCGGGGACGAATTCCTCGGCCATGCCAAAGAGCACTCCAAGAAGGGTGAAGCACTAACTGCTTTTCAGTTTTCCGGAGAGATTCCGACCGGGAAAGTTTTCCTAGTGGGAGATCATCCGGATAGTTTCGATTCTCGCTACTTTGGCCTGGTGGAAAAATCGAGATACGAGGCTTGGGCGAGACCGATATTCTAGGAGGACCAGTGGACTGGATCAACCAACTTAACCCTCTGACCCACATGGGGACTGGCGAGTACATAGGATTCTGGCAAAACCTGTTTGCCACGATCTTTCTCGGACTTTGGAGCCGGATCTTTGCCGTTCTCCTGTTGGGACTCTCCTTCTGGTTTGGGGTAAGACGACGCAACTTTATGATGGGATTCTGGACGTTCCTGGCATCCGGTAGCATTGCTTACGGAGCCGCGATCTTTCGTTTTCTCGGGCTGTTGGCCCGCTAGGAGTTGAACCTTGAGCAAAAACGATTCGAGCAGTGACATCATACCGATGCCTCCTGGGCAGGAAATTCACCCCAAAGGGTTTCTTGAAGCAATTTCCTACATTGAGCAAAATTTCGCCAACGAACTTGGTGGGGCGGTCATTCGTGACACCTTCCTGACAACCAAGCAGCGCTTGGAATTCTTCGAGGTGGGGTTCCGAAGCTCTTTCATTTCAGGGCTAATATCGGCATTGCTGACACCGTTCGCAATCGGAGTCGTGGAACGCCACATTCCGGTGTTTGGTTCCACCTCTCCAAACACTTTTGACATGCTTTTCGCGTTTCTGTTGGCTATCGGTTATTCACTCGGTTTTGCCATCTTTCTTGCCTATGCCTGCACCAAGTTTGTTGGTTCATATACCCGTGCAATGACTCGAAACCTTCTTGGCGGAGTTATCACTGGAGCAATACTGAAAGCGATCTTGACCTTCATTGGGTTCCATTTTCTCTACATCGTCGTTATGACGGACTCGAACCTCCAGTGGGCAGCTAAGCAACTCTATCGATTCAAGCTGTCCAAACCTTCCGTGTTGGCTGCCTACAACTGGGTTTATGGGTTCAAAGGGGTCTTTCTGACCTCAGCATGGTTTATTCTGGGTGTCACCGTCGTATTCATTGCAATTCCTTCAATCGCCATGCTGCTTGCCATGTGGCGCAACCGCAAACTTATCAAAGCAGGGGTTGTCCATGTCGAATAATCCTACAATGGTTCGATTTACCTTTTTTGCAACACTGGCAATCCTTCTGGCACCGGTTTCCGCATTTGCTTTGGATGCTGATTATTATACTTGGGGTGGATTCGATGCTGTGGCCAGCGGATTCCAAAAACTCGCTCTGATCTTCAGCGATGGAGGTTATCGCGGCCTGTTTTTCTCGATCATCGTAATGGCATTTATGTTCGGTAGTTTTGCTATCGTCGCCCGGGCAGCAAGTGGAGCCAGGGCAAATCCCATTTCCTGGTTTGTCCCGATATTTGTCGGTGTCGTAATTTACCTCGGGCTTGTTGTTCCAACCGGAACCATTCATCTCTATGACAACCAGACCAATAAATACCAGGCAATAGGAGGAATCCCTGATGGAATTATCGCTGTTGCCGGTGTCTTAAATCTGGTGGAGCGGGGCATGGTGGAGATTGTTTCAACTTCTGGTGATCCCCGTAGCTATGTTGATCAGGCTGGTGGAACAGGATTCCTGGGGTTATTCCAGGCAACCAGCAAAGTTTTGACTACCGACGATACCTTGATGGACACTTCGGTGAACAAATACATCCAGGACTGCGTTTCCTTTGAACTGACACGACCGGGAACAACGTTGACAGTTGATGAGCTACGTAGAACCACGGGTGATTTCAGAACATCTCTAGTAAAAGCAAATTCCCCCGCAATCTACACCGTCTACTACGACCTTACAGCTCCTCAGGGGCAGACGATGACTTGTCAGCAAGCTTGGTCCAACATCAATACCTACATTGCATCACCTGCTCATCTGGAAGAGAATATGAAGGGGATCTGTGCCCAGATTGGCTATGATACCTCAACTGCTTCCAGCTACCAAAAATGCAAAACATCTATGCAGGCGACATTTTCGGATCTTGGTGTTTCTGGCGTGACTACAGATGATTTTATCCGCCAAGCCTATCTCTCACAACGCCTGCATGACGTGTTTCGCTCTGGCGATACCGCTGCTGTCGCAAATTTCAAATTCCTGACAAATGCCAGTGGTGCGATGAAATCTGCCAACGAATGGCTACCGATCATGAAAGGAGTGCTGACTGCTGTTGCTTTAGGGTTGGTTCCATTTTTGGCTCTGTTCATTCCAACGCCGTTACTGGGAAAAACACTCAGCGTCATGCTCGGTTTCTTTATCTGGTTGACCGCATGGGGTGTTACCGACGCTCTTTTACATCAGTTCCTTATGGATTTTGGAACGCGGGCCATGGAGGGATTGAGACTCCATAGTGGCGGAGTCGGACTCGGTATGGATGCCTTTTATTTTATGCCTAGCGAGACAGTGAAAATTCTTGGCATGTTCGGCACAGTGAGAATGTCTGGACTGATGCTGGCGACAGTCATAACCGGCATGCTTGTCAAATTTGGTGGTCATGCCTTGGCTACGATGGGCAGCGGCCTCATGGGGCAAGTGCAAAACGCTGGCCAGCAAGCAGCACGAATAACGGAAGATCCATCTGGTCGAGCTGTTGCTCTCAAATCTAACGCTTGGTCCATGCCGACGGAAACAATCGCCAATGATCACCGATATGGATATCAGGGCATGATGAATGAAGGTCTTGTGAATCAAAGCTGGGGAGTTGAGGGGGCAGGAGCAAGACTTCAAAATATGGAGGCACTACAAACGCAAGGTACGGTTCCTTCAGCACCAGGAAAATTGGGGCTGGGCAATTTTGCTCGACAATCACAGGCCACAGGAAAAGTAGCAACATCTGCTGGAGTCATGGGTTATGGAACGACTCCCAACCAGGTCGTGAATTCAGATCTTCGGGGCGAGCACACATCTGCAACCACAGACTCGATGGGGTGGCGCCTCTCCAGCAATACCACGAAAGATGAGCAGGGAAATGATGTCGCTGGCACCGTATCCCACTCTGGAGCAGCAGGGTCAATAAAAACACACCTTGATGGTGGCAGTGAGGTCGTTGATCAGGTTGACCTGGCTGGTTTGAGCGGGAAATTTGGCCTTGGCTATCGAGAGGATGCCGTCAAAAAGGGTGCCCACAGTCTGGCTTCGGAAAACACATGGAATCGGCTGGCTCAAAAAGTTGAAGAGGATTCAGTTCTCTCCAGCGAAGCAAGAAGTTTCAAAGAAGCTGTTAACAACAATATTTCTGAAGAAACCGGCCATCGAGTTGAAAACGGATCGGCCTTCTCTCAGATCAAAGATGAAACAAAACGAAGCATGCTTGAAGCCGGTGCTTCCGTTGGGTTGGGGAAAGGGGCATCCGGACTCTTGTCTGCGCTTACGCTCGGTATGCTTGATGTAAAAGCTCAAGGAGGTGGCAAGTATGCTTTGGTTGGAAGTGACGGCCAGAAAGCCAGTTTTAATGCAAGCGAATCAGAAGTAAATGCTTTAAAAAACACAGCCTCGGAAATCCGCGAATCAGCATTGGCAAAAACTCTTCAAACTTCAGAGGGACAAAAATATGCTTCTTCTTTGTCCACTCAGGACATTGGAAAGGAAGGGCATTCCTACGTTCAGGAGGCGGCTGCCAGAGATTCAAGTTCCGTTGCTCAAGATATGGAATTGATGACGACCTACGCCATGCACAGAGCTCAGAGAGATTATGGCACAGCCAGTATCGAAAACATTGAGCGCACTGCTACCGATATTGCCGGACAACGTACCGGAAGTGCCGAAGCGCAAAACACTCTGAACAGGGATATTCAAGGTTTCTTTGACAACCAGTACAAAAACCTTGATAGCGAGCAGGATGGCAACCGGGTATTACGAGACACGGCAGCAATTCAGAACGGCGTAACGAGTGACGTTGGTAACCTTCGGAGGCAAGCTGGTTCGGCTGGAAGTGAGGCCAAGGCTGCAACAAGAGATAATCACTACGATGATCCTCGTCCGCAATCCATGACCATGCCAACCAACCACGCCCAAAAAGCATCGGGCACGCGAAGAGGAGCCATCAATAACATCTATGAAGACAATGGTGCTTTTGATTTTGGGGCAAACTCGTTAAAACAACTCGGAAGGGATTTGGCCCGCCCGATGGTTCCTCAACCTGAAAAACCTGATGCTCGTACTTTGGTTGGCGAACCGAGCACTGAAATTAGGGGGCCAGACCCTCAGTCGCCAGCATACCTGAACTCAGAACCTGCCAGTGGATTTTCGACTTTGGGAAATGGAGAACAGGCATCAGGTGGCAATTGGAATGTCGATCCAGAATCACAAAAAAGGTTGGAAGAACTCATGAATAAGCTGGATGGAAAGTAGGAACGAAACTATTCTTCCCAAGGATCAATATAGGTTATTGATGCTGGGTCGCTGGGATCGCTGTGCCGCTCCCATTCATCATCCATCCAGTCGCAAAGATCATTTTTAGCTGATAATTTTTCCTGATCCAATTGGGGGCTATCAATTATCTTTGCCCCAACAGAAAGCGAAGCATCATTCATTGCATCTTCTTCTGCACTGCAGATGAAATCATTTTCAAAGCTTGGCAGTCTGATTTTTTTGAGAAAATTAAGTATCGACATGAGATTTCCCTGGCCCCTTATAAAATAGACTGACAGCTACTTTCTATATAGGGAGAAAGGGAAGTGCTGTGAAGCAGAGACTGGAGTATTTCGTCTGAATGCCCCTAAAATATTAACCAAAAACATGTGTTTGGTATCCTGGATAACAGGGTATTTGACATTTTCGCTTGATTGTCCAGATATTGTCCTATTAGCAACCTATTACAGCCTAGACGGTTGAATGCTAGATGATGCATATTGGCAGAAATGCTGGGGCAGGGAAACTAATCGATTGATAGTATCCAATGCAAGTATTGCTACCCCTGAATAGGAAGGGAAATTCTATGGAACTTTCGGGCCTTAATATTTTGGCTTCACAAAAGTCGTTATCTGCTGACAGAAAATTTCAAGCTATCAACCCGATATCAAATGAGTTGCTAGAACCAAAATTTTCAGAGGGTACTTCTGACGAAGTTGATTATGCCGCAAATCAAGCTGCTAATGATTTTGATGCTTTTAGAAAAATCTCCCCTCTAAAACGAGGAGAATTTTTAGAATCTATTGCTGCAGAATTACTGTCCGTAAAAACTGCTCTTCTTGATCGCTGTCATTTGGAAACCGGATTGTCGATGCAAAGGCTTGAAGGTGAACTTAATCGAACGACAAACCAGTTGAAGCTTTTTGCACAGATACTAAAAGGCAGCTCTTTTCATAATGTTCAAGTTGAGCGTGCCCTCCCTGAGCGCAAGCCTGTGGCAAAACCAGATATCCGCTTAACTCATATCCCTGTAGGTCCCGTTGTGGTTTTTGGAGCCAGCAATTTTCCACTTGCCTTCTCCGTGGCTGGTGGTGATACTGCGTCGGCTTTTGCTGCGGGCTGCCCAGTTATTGTTAAGGGTCATCCCTCTCATCCTGGAACTTCTGAAATTGCTGGTTATGCAATACAAAAAGCAGTTGAAAAATGTGACCTACCTAAAGGAATATTTTCTCTGATCCAAGGTAGTGGAAATAAAGTCGGTGAAGCTTTAGTTAAGCACCCCAAAATAAAATCGGTTGCTTTTACCGGGTCTCAAACAGGCGGTAGAGCCTTATTCAATATTGCCGCCTCCCGGCCAGAGCCCATCCCTGTTTTTGCAGAAATGGGAAGCGTCAATCCCATCTTTGTTTTACCGGATGCTCTTGCAAGCAGAGGGGCAGATATAGCTCAGAGATATGTAGAATCAATTACGTTAGGGGTAGGGCAGTTTTGTACGAATCCAGGTTTACTCTTTGCGATCAAGGGTTCTGATCTGAACATGTTCATGACTTCGATTGCCAATAAATTGAAACAAGTAGAACCTGCACCGATGTTAAATTCAAAGATCAAGAAAAATTTCCTGAATAAGATTGGCCACCTGTCTTCATCCCCAGAAGTCATATTTTCTGGGGGAACCTATTTACAAGAAGAACAAGGATGTCTGGTTTTACCCTCATTGTTTAAAACAGATGCAGCAACCTTTCTAGTTCAAGAGAACTTATCAGATGAGGTTTTTGGTCCATCTGCAATTATTGTCGAATGCGGGTCGACGCATGAAATGATGGCAATAGCTAGCCAACTTGAAGGGCAATTAACCGCCACTGTCCATGCGGATCTCAATGAAGAAAAAGTTTGTAAAGAACTATTTTTTGTTTTGGAAAAGAAAGCAGGACGGCTGTTGTTAAATGATTTCCCCACCGGGGTAGAGGTATGCAGTGCGATGAATCATGGTGGACCCTATCCAGCAACCACCGATAGTCGCTGGACTTCTGTTGGTTCAGCAGCTATGAATCGATTTCTGCGCCCCATATGCTATCAAAATTTTACCCAGTCACTACTACCTGAAGAGCTCAAGGATCGACCTACTGAAAACTGGAATCTAGTTGATACTATTATGGCCCGCATTGGAATCTAAAGATTTCCATAAAATTATTCCCAATTCTATGAATGAAGAAAATACATATTCAATATGAAACCTCTTAACACTAATCAGCATCATAACAACTCTGGAATCTGGTTCGTAATTTGTGCTGCGATGCTTTGGGGGACAACGGGAACAGCACAAGGTCTGGCTCCTGTTGGAGCCAATCCAATGACTGTTGGTGCCATCCGCCTGGCGATAGGTGGATTTTCTTTATTGCTTTTGGCCATTTCACGTAAACAGCTTTTTAGCGGGAAGAAGTGGCCCTTATTTCCAACTGTTATTTCTGCGATATTTGTCGCTTGCTATCAACTATGTTTTTTTGCTGCTGTTGCAAAGACCGGTGTCGCAGTCGGAACCATGGTGGCGATTGGCAGTTCTCCTGTTGCGGCGGGGATACTGGGATTCATAATCCGCAAAGAGAAATTGGAAAGAAAGTGGTATCTGGCCACTTTTTTGGCGGTTATCGGATGTATTTTGCTCTCGTTGTCAGGTGGGCAACTCAGTCTTAATTTGACCGGAATATTTTTGGCTCTTGGTGCCGGCTTTTCCTATGCGATGTATACAGTGACCATTAAGGGCTTACTTGACGCACATTCTCCTGATGCAGTTATGGCCATTGTTTTTAGCTTTGCGGCAATATTGTTGACCCCTACTTTTTTTCTTTATGAATGGCGGTGGGTACTCCATCCTCAGGGTTTTGCTGTTGCCTTGTATTTAGGGATTGTTACAGCGGCCTTGTCGTATTGGCTTTTTGCCAGAGGGCTTAAGTCTGTTAAGGTTGGCAATGTCGCAACATTATCGTTGGCCGAACCGCTAACAGCTGCACTTCTCGGTGTTTTGATTTTGGGGGAAAGTTTGGGGACACAAGAAATTCTAGGTATTTGTCTTATATTTACAGGAATTGCGTTCCTTGCAATTGCTCCTTCAAAATGAGTATCTTGTCTTAGTGTTGGTCTTTTTTTGCTCTCCCTCTCCCTTCCAAAGAAGCTACTATCCAAAATCTACGTTTGCTCCCGCCCCCACTGTCCA
The DNA here is from genome assembly GCA_029933365.1 of Desulfuromusa sp. The sequence goes on from JAOZOH010000001.1 coordinate 81,215, forward strand.
ACTTTGTGCAGTCGGGAGCCAAGCAGTAAAGCGGCAACACTTAGGCCGATGATCAGGCTGATCCAGAATCCTTTGGCTCCCATCGGGGCTCCCCAAAAATCGGTGAGGGCTAAACTGTAGCCGAGCGGTAGACCAATTACCCAGTAGGCGATGATGACCATCAGCAATGGTACTCGGGTGTCTTTGTAACCGCGCAGAGCCGCTGCAGAGCCTACCTGGAGAGCGTCAGAGAACTGGTAGAAGGCATTCAGGTAAAGCAGGCCAACGGCGCCGGCGATAAGCGGGGAATCGTGAGTGTAGATTCCAGCAATATTTTCAGCAAAGAGTAGGGTCAGTGTTGCTGTCACCAGAGCAATGGAAGCATTTATCAATAACCCTGCCTTGCAGGTTAGGCGGGCTCTGTCAAAGCGTTGTTTGCCGATGGCGTGGCCAACCCTGATGGTGATTGCGTAAGAAATGCTTAAGGGAATCATGAAGATCATCCCGGAATAGTTCAGGGTAATTTGGTGTGAGGCTACGGCCAAAGCCCCTAGTGGCGACAAAAACAGAGCAATTAAAGCAAAAATGCTAGCTTCAACTAGTAGAGAAAAGCCAATCGGCAGCCCCAAGAGGAAAATCTGCGTTGCTCCTTCGGAACCACGTTGCTTGGCGAGGTCAAAGAAGTGGGTCATGCTGTACTGCTTGACACGCCAGATGGTCAGCAGCATACATCCGCACATGAACCAGAGGGTGAGTGCTGAGGCCCAGCCGCAACCAACCCCGCCCATAGTCGGTAGACCCAGTTTGCCGTAAATAAAGACATAATTACCTGCTATATTTACCGGAATGCTGGCCAGGCCTATGATCATACTTGGCCGAACCAGGCCGAGTCCTTCACTTAAATTGCGCAGCAGAAAGAATATGGCGACCGCCGGTAATCCCCAGGAAACGGCTTTAAGGTAGTCGGTAGCGATGATTGCTATCTGCGGATCAACGTCCATCCAGATAAATACAAATCCGGCATTGCGCAGTAGCAGGATGGCGACCAGTACCAGTGGCATTGCCACAACAAATCCACGGCGAACCAGCGGCCCGGTTTCCTCAGTTTTATCTGCTCCGTAGAGTTGTGCGACCATTGGTGTGACTGCCAGCAATACTCCGTAGAGAAACAGGAAAAGTGGTCCCCAGAGGCTGCCGCCGACCGCGACACCTGCCAGATCGACTGTGCTGACTCGACCGGCCATTACCGTGTCGATAAAGGCAAGAGACATTTGCGACAGTTGAGCCATCAGAATTGGCGCTGCCAGAGGTATCAGCAGGCGTGTTTCTGTTCGCAGTAGTTGGAATTGCCTGCGCTGTAGATGAGTCATGAAACCTCAATAATAAAAAAGCCCAGCGATGAAAAACTGGGGGTCTGATTGTCTTTGAGAGTTGAGTATCACCGTGCCATGAGGGTGTCAACTGTGAATCTTTATGCTGGGTGGGTCTCTATATGTATTCGCGAACTGGATAGTACTAAGTATGAAATAATGTTTTTTGAGAATTAATGTTCGTCATGAAATTCTCAAAAAACCCAGAAATTAAATTGTTACCTTTCCAGAATTCCTCGTTTTCCCCCCGATTTTATTTGTAAATATCACATCACTTTCTGGGCCGTTATTTATGCCCAACTGTTACCTGAGTATATGGATTGGTGTCTTGTATTTATTTTGGGATAGTAGCTCATGCTGGGTAGCGGTTTTGTGTGAGTGTTTCAATTGCTATTCACGACATTGATATGAGCATGAAAACAACGAATTTCACCTTATACCCAAGCATGTTTATGGTTGTCACAAGTTAAGTATGAATATTGTGACAATGTCTCTTTCGATGGTCACGCAGTAGCGATTGGTCAAGGGGCCTGTCGGACTGTCTCATAATGGGTTTGGATACCGATCCTTGTGATTATTTGTTTAGGCATATCAACTGAATTGAAACTTGGAGAAAAGATATGTTGAAGGGCAATGAGATGCCGCAGGTTGGCAATGGTCAGGGGCAAAAAACAAAAACTTTACTTGAGAAAAAGCAACAGTTTGTTGCTCAGGGGATTTCCGCACTAGCGCCGATTTTTGTCGAGTCTGCCAAGGGGGCTGTGCTCAAGGATATCGATGGTAACGACTACCTTGATTTCTACGGTGGTATCGGTGTGGTCAACGCTGGTCACTGCCCGGAATCGGTTGTGACTGCTATCAAGGAACAAGCAGAGAAGCTGTTACATACCTGCTTTATGGTTGGCATGTACGAACCATACGTTGAGTTGGCGGAGAAGCTGTGTCAGATCACTTCTGGTGACCACGCCAAGAAGGCGATGTTTGTCAACAGTGGTGCTGAAGCGGTAGAGAACGCCATCAAGATCGCTAAAGCCTACACCAAGAGGCCTGGTGTCATTTCCTTTGAAGGTGGTTTTCACGGGCGAACTCTGCTGACTATGAGTCTGACCAGCAAGGTCAAGCCGTACAAACACGAATTTGGTCCTTTCGCTCCCGAAGTCTACAAGGCACCAGCTGCTAACTGCTACCGCTGCATGTATAAATCCGAATACCCCAGCTGCAATATGGCCTGCCTTGAGCACTTCGAGCGATTCTTCATCTCAGAAGTCGAACCGGAGAAGATTGCGGCCATGATTATCGAACCGGTCCAAGGAGAGGGCGGTTTCATTGTTCCACCTAAAGAATTTCTTATCGGGTTGAAGAAAATATGCGAGAAACACGGCATCGTTTTTATTGCCGACGAGGTTCAGTCCGGCTTTGCTCGTACCGGTAAAATGTTTGCCTGTGAACATTACGGCGTTGTTCCCGATCTGATGACAATGGCCAAAGGGATCGCCTCTGGTATGCCGTTGTCAGCCGTGGTCGGTAAAGCCGAAATCATGGATGCACCGACTCCGGGCCGCATTGGTGGAACCTACGGTGGCAACCCGGTCTCTTGTGCTGCAGCGCTGGCAACCATCGACCTGATGGAAAAGGAAAATTTGAGCGACAAGGCGGCCAAGATTGGTAGAATAATCGTTAGCCGGATGAAAGAGTTACAACGGAAATACCCACAGATCGGTGACGTCCGTGGGCTGGGATCAATGGTGGCCATTGAGTTGGTCAAAGATCCACTGACCAAGGAGCCTCACAAAGAGGCGGTTCCCGCTATCATACAGGAATGTTTTAAGCGTGGTCTGCTGACTATGGGTGCCGGAATTTTTGGTAACGTGATCCGTTTTTTGCCGCCACTAGTGATCACCGACGAGCAGCTTGAGACCGGTCTGAAAATCTTTGAAAAATCGCTGGATCAGGTGTTGGGTAAGTAAGAAAGTCCTGGTTTGTCGATGCTGAGATATTAGCTCAATAATTTAGCCGAATATGGTTTGGTATGGGCTCACAACGAGTCAAGGCTTGATACAACGGTTCTTATTTTTTCAGTCGTCCTTCCAGGGGACGTTCCATTGGATAGGTAAAATGCATAAAATTACTGAAGGTAACTTGCATCAACAAATTCGTGACAGCATCAGTCTCAACAATTCGAAATCCGACGAAAACCTGATCTGGCTTAAGAAGCAGATGCATCATTACTTTTTTCTCTGTAACAAGGATGTTGTCGAAGCGATTGCTGCGTTGTCTACCGGACTGCACAGTTTGGAGAAGAACCGCAAGATCACCCTGATTGATCGCGATAAAATTCTGATGCAGGCTCAACTGGGCGCTCCGGAAACCCTTTATGAAACGCTACGGACGCTTCCAGATAGGGATATCTCTTTCGCCCAGATCAATACGTCCTACGCTTCGATCCCCGGAACTTCTCACCCTCTGGAGGTTCTGCGCTTCGATTTCGACCTTAAGGAGGATTCGGAAATTTCGCAGTCCGAGCCACCGAATATCCCGCAACAGATCTGCGATGATGTGCGTGAGGCGATGCAGGTTGAGTATCTTGACTACGATTTTAAGAAGTTAAACAAGCATCTCGGCATGCTTTTTCTCAATCGTAAAAACTATGTACTGTCCTCCCCGGCAGAACGGGTGGCCCGGATCCTTTGGCTTTATCAGCAGACTCAGGATCATGAAGGGGTCTATCTTGATGTTCAGGAAACCAAAGGGGTTGATGGGTCAAGAGAATCGAGGATTCTGTTTGGAGTTGGAAACCCGCCACAAAAAGGTTTTCTGCAGCAAACAATTGAGGTATTCAAGCGCTTGGGAATTGCTGTCGGGCGTTCCTACTGCTTAACTGTCAGCAATGGAATCCATCCCTATTTTCTGGGGACATTTTATGTGAAAACTGCCAACGGTGACCGGGTTGAAAGGGATTCCGAGCTTTTTCGGAAGCTGCGTGAGGAGCTCTATAACACCCAGATCCTGCCGGCTTCTTCCCGAACTTACAGCCGTCTGGTAGCCCGCGGAATCTTCTCCGGGGCAGATGCCTCTTTGATTCGCGCTTTCATCGGTTTCTGTCATACCAGCTTGGCTCACAATCAGCCCGATCGGTTTGATCTGGAAGGGGTCATGCGAGCCTTTTATAATCATGCAGATCTGGTTCAGCAACTGGTAAAATTGTTCAGGATCCGTTTTGATCCAGAGATTTCTGAGCGGCAGGAAAACTATTGTAAAACTCTGGAAGAGACGGTGCGACTGATTGAACACTATAATACCGGACGTCACTTTCTGGATGAATACCGCCGAACTATCTTCCTCTGCTGTCTCTCTTTTATTCAGCACACCCTGAAGACCAATTTTTTTGTACCAGAGAAGCATGCGTTGGCGTTCCGCATTGATCCTGCCTATCTCGACGAACTGGATGAGGAGTTTACTGCTGACCTGCCGCCGGAACGACCCTTTCGGGTCACCTATTTTTCCGGACATTATGGCTCAGGTTACCACATTGGCTTCTCGGATATCGCTCGCGGCGGCTGGCGGACTTTGATTACCCAGGGACGCGATGATTACGTGATGGCTGCCAACAGTATCTTCAAGGAGAACTATATTCTTGCCCATACCCAGCACCTCAAGAACAAGGATATCTATGAGGGTGGATCGAAGATGGTGGCAGTGCTTGATGCCGGTGGCCAGAAAAACCCGGAAAGCATCCGGCAGCGACTGTATAAGCTCCAGTATGGCTTTATCAATGCTTTTCTAGATATCTATGTCACCGAGAATGGTAAGCCCAAAGACCCTAGAGTCATCGACTACTATGGTGAGGATGAGCCGATTGAACTTGGCCCCGATGAAAACATGCACGATAGCATGGTTGAACTGATTGCCCGTAAGGCTGAAAAGCGTGGTTACCTGCTTGGCAAAGGAATCATGTCGAGTAAAGAGGTTGGTATCAATCATAAAGAATTCGGTGTCACCTCGATCGGGGTAGTGAGATTCGCTGAGGTCGCTTTGCAGGAACTGGGTGTCGATATGCACCGGGATCCATTCACGGTGAAATTCACAGGTGGACCCAATGGGGACGTGGCTGGAAACGCCATGAGGTTGCTGCTGGAACGCTGTCCAGAGGTTCGGATCAAACTGATCATTGATGGTACTGGTGCACTCTATGATCCACAGGGGGCGGATCGGGAAGCCCTCTCACGGGTCGTGCTCCAAGAGGATGTTGATGCCTTCGATCCTGCGGCACTACACCCGGGTGGGTTTATCCTTTATCGTTTGCATACCCGCAAAGAGGGGATGAGACAGCTTTACAAGAAAATTGTTTGTACCGAGTTGGGGCTTGAGGAGCTTTGGGTTTCAAACGATGAGTTTTATCGTGAGTTCAATGATTTGATTTTTTCTGTCCCCGCTGATTTGTTCATCCCTGCTGGTGGTCGACCGGAAACCGTCGATGCCGACAACTGTCGCCGTATGTTAAGTGAGGATGGCGCAGCAAATACCAGGGTTATCGTTGAAGGAGCCAATTCTTTCATAACTCCGGAGGCTCGGATCGAACTGCAGAAAATGGGGATTGTCATCATCCGGGATGCTTCTGCCAACAAGTGTGGGGTCATCTCCTCCTCCTATGAAATTATTGCGAACCTGCTTCTTTCAGACGAAGAATTTCTTGCCAATAAAGAGAGTTATGTAGCTGATGTCATCGAGATTCTGAATGGAGTTTCCGAGGATGAAGCCCGCCTTATTTTTAAGCGTCATCGTGAATTAAGTGGCACGATTCCCTATACCGAAATTTCCAGCATGATCAGTAATGAGATCAATGCACATCACGCACGGCTGTTTAAATTTTTTCAGACACGGCCAGAGCTTTGTGAACAACCAGAGTATCAGAACGCTATTCTCTATCATCTGCCATCGACCATCGCTCAAACGGAGCGATTCCGCAAGCGGATCAGCACCCTTCCGTCCAAGATCAGATCTGCAATGCTGGCGGGGCAGATCGCTTCGTCTCTGGTCTATATCGGAGATGAAGAGGCTGCCTACAAAGATATGATTGAGAGTCACCTGGCGAAGTTGCCCGATGCCTCCGGTCTGACGAGCTAAATGAACAGTGGGGATGAATCGGTGCACATAATTGTAAAGCTCTTAGGACCTCTACAAAATGATAGATTCAAAAAAGAGAGGCGTGTATATCCAATCGGGATGAAAGTGCAGGGAGTTATGGAAGAACTTCAGTTTCCAGATCCTTTGCTCGGAATTATCTTGATCAATGGTGTTCATAGCAAGGGCAATCATACTTTGAGTGATGGCGATATTCTGACATTTCTTCCTCTTGTAGGTGGTGGTTGAGGTTTAGAGGGATCTGTTTAGATAGAGTTGGATAGTTTGTTGTCTAAGGTAAACAGATTGACACTGTTTTTCCACTATTAGAATTGAAGAGAGGTAAGTGATGAATCTTTACGCCGGGAAGATCCTTGTAGTCGACCTGATCACGAGGATGGTAACAACTGAACCGATACGCAAAGAGTGGCTCAGGGAATATCTTGGGAGTTGGGGGCTTGCAGTCCGTTACTATTGGGATGCAGTAACGCCAGAGGTTGAGCCGCTATCGCCGGAGAATGCTATGGTCATCATGACCGGTCCTTTCACTGGAACCTTGATCCCCATGACCTCAAGGCTGAGTCTGGTTTCCAAGTCTCCCCATACCGGTACCATCTTCCAGTCGAATATCGGGGGGGCTTTTGGGCCTGAACTGAAGTATGCCGGTTACGACGGGCTTATCATCAAAGGAAAAGCTGATACCCCTGTCTATCTGAAGATTGAAGATGATCAGGTCAGCATCGAGAATGCTGAGGCCTTGGCGGGTAAAGGGATCTTTGAGACCGAGAAGCTGCTCGAAGAGGCAATCGGCTCCCTGGATGCTAAATGTCTCTCCATCGGTCCGGCCGGGGAGAACCAGGTTAGTTATTCGATTGTTGGTTCCGATGCCTATCGGCAGATGGGGCGCGGCGGCGTAGGTGCCTTATTCGGTAGCAAGAACCTCAAAGGGATTGTCTGTCGAGGTACTGGAGACGTGCGTGTCGCTAATATGGACAGCTTTCTGGAAAAGGTCACCCATTACAAGAAGACCGCTCTTCTCAATGATGACAATCTTTGGGTTGCCACTGACGGAACTCCGATGAGTGTAGATCTGACGAACGAGTTTGGAATCCATCCGACCCGGAATTATACCCAGGGTGTCAATGACAATGCATCGGCTATCAACTCCGATGCAATCAAGGCGGTTAAAGTTGCTGACCGGGCTTGCGCCTCCTGTCCCATGGCTTGCGGCAAATTCACTAGGGCCGGTGATGTTGTGGTAGAAGGACCTGAATACGAAACCCTTTGTCTCGGTGGCTCCAACTGTGAGATCAACGATCTTGGTGCAATCATCCGTTTCAATAATCTCTGCGATGATCTGGGGCTTGATACTATGAGCTGCGGCAACACCATCGGTCTGGCGATGGACATTACCGAAAGCGGTCGTGGCGACCTGAGCTTGCGTTTCGGGGAAGTCGATGAATACCTGAAAATTATTGAAGAGATCGCCACGCTCAGTACTGAGCGTGGTCGGGACCTAGCCATGGGAGCTAAAAAAATAGCCGAGAAGTACCAGTCTCAGGATATGTCGATGGAAGTTAAGGGTCTGGAAATGCCGGCTTACGATCCGCGTGGTAATTACGGTATGGGTTTGGCCTATGCGACCAGTGAACGTGGGGCGTGTCATTTACGCGCCTTTCCACTGTTTGCTGAAGATCCTTTTGATATTGAAGCATTGGTACAGGATGTCGTGGCCGGCCAGAATTTCGGCGTCACCAAAGGATCGATGTGTTTCTGTGAATTCTGGGTGGGGCTGGACGATGAACTTCTGGCCGATCTGTTGACCTCAGGTCTTGGTGAGACTGTGACTGCTGAAGAATTGGCTAAAGCAGGAGAGCGTATCTGGAATCTGACCCGTCTGTTCAATGTTAAAAATGGTTTTACCGATAAAGAAGATTGTCTGCCGGAAAAGGTTCTCAAACGCAAACTGGAGAAGGGGCCGAATGCCGGCAGAACCTTCAGTTCTGAGGATTTTGGTGCTGCGATGCAAGGGTATTATCGGCTGCGTGGATGGAACCAGGAAGGTGTTCCATCTGAGGAGAAGCTCGCAGAGTTGAATTTGGAAAACTTTTATAATAATTAGGGAGTTTACCCCATGAATAAAATATTGTTTGCTGACCCCGATAAGTGCACTGGCTGCAATCGCTGTGCTTATGCCTGCTCAGCTGTCAAGGAAGGAACTTTCCGTCCTTCCCGGTCCCGTGTGCATATCAATAACTACTCTTTACAGGGCTATTCTGTTCCGAGTATCTGTTTTCAGTGTCCTAATGCTCCCTGTCAGAAAGCGTGTTCCTTCGATGCTATCTCACGCAATGCCGATGATGTCGTTGTCATCGATGTTGATAAATGTACAGGGTGTGGCGACTGCGTTGCTGCTTGTCCTTATGGTGTGATCGAACTGGGAGATAACTTGATCGCCTACAAATGTGATACCTGCGATGGTGACCCGGCTTGCGTTAAAGAATGCCAGCCCGGTGCGTTGGTATTTCTGGAGCAGGACCAGATTTCAGTCAAGATCAAAGGTCTACAGATGAAGCAGCGCTCTTCCGAAGGTTCTGCGCGCGAGAAGCGACAAAAACTGGGTTTGGCCGTTATGCAGGTGGCTTTGGAAGCACGTGACTGAAAACAACCTTCCGTACCACAGTAAAAAAGCAAGCTCGGCGATAGCGTCGGGCTTGCTTTTTTTGCAGTCTGCGAATAATGAGACAATGTCGTCACAAAATCGGTTGACCGGAAGGTCATTAAGTAGTTGTTTCCTGTTTGCCGGTTTTTTGCGATTTCTTAGGCGCTTTCTATCCCCTCTTCCAGTGGGTTTTCCTGTTTTTCCCTTTATGCAGGGCGCGAGATTCCGCCAGCAGGCAAAACTGCTCAAAGGCGATACCGGCCGCCAGACTGACGGAAGCAGCGGTCGGGTCATAAGCGGGAGAAAGTTCCATAAAGTCGGCACCGATAATATTGAGGCCGCGCAGACCGCGGATGAAATCGCGCACTTCCCGACCGTAGAGTCCAAAAGGTTCAGGTAGCGTGGTCCCAGGCATCTCCGAGGCATCAATGACGTCACTGTCTATGGTCAGGTAGCAGGGACCGTTACCGACCACCTTGCGGGCTTCGGCGATAATCTCCTTGACCCCTCGCTCCTGGAATTCTTCGGCCAGCACCACCTGCATGCCGCTTTCTTCGTTGAAATGACAGCGTATTAGACCCCGACCGCGCAGGCCAATCTGGATGGTTCGCTCAGGGTCGACCACCCCTTCGGTTACTGCCAGTTGGATGACAGTGGCATCGCTGACCCGTACCCCATCAAAATTAACACAGGTGTCGCCATGGGCATCAAGGTGGATCAGACCTAGTGGTTCCTTGGCTCCTAGCGCCTTTAGAATCGGGAAGGTACAGGTATGCTCGCCACCGATGGTTAGTGGTACTACATTGGCCTCAGCGAAGGTTTGGTATGCCTCGAAAATTTCGTCAATACAGGTATCCAGATTGTAGGGAGCGCGGCGAAATTCGAGTTCCCCCCAATCAGCGATATTGCAGATTTCATAAGGCATCACCCCGGTGAAAAAGTTCATGGTCTCTTTGTTAAGTGACCATTGGCGTAGGGCGTTCGGCCCCATTCGCGTCCCCGGACGTGGGTTAGGAACACCCAAGTCGAGGGGGATGCCGACCAAGGCAAGGTCAAGACCTGTCAGGTTGCGATGTCTGGGGGCCAGAAACATGCCAGTACCGACCGGGTCGGGATTAACCAGGTTAACTCCTTCGCTACGTGCCCTGCGAAAATATGTATCTGCTTTTTTGTCCTTGAGATCCCACAGGTCGCGATCGGCCAGTTTGCGATAATGGGCCAGCTTGTCCGGGTCGATGTTAGACATAAAAGGTGTCCTCTCTTGATAAGTTGTCTATCGGTACTGGACGCCCGGCAAAACACAAAGCATCTCAAAAAGCATATTAGCCCCAACTAAAGCTGTGTTTCCCGTGTGGTCATAAGGGGGCGACACTTCAACCAGATCTCCACCGACAATATCTAGCCCTTTGGCTCCACGCACGATTTCCAGTGCTTGAATTGTGGTCAGTCCCCCTATTTCAGGAGTTCCGGTTCCTGGTGCAAAAGCAGGATCAATCCCATCGATGTCGAAGCTGAAATAGACCGGTCCACCGACTAATTGCTGGCGCGCTTCAGCCATCAGCGGTGCCAGTGATTTGTGCCAGCATTCTTCGGCTTGAACAACACGGAATCCCTGCTTCCTTGACCAGTCAAAATCTTCCGCTGCATAGCCACTTCCGCGCATGCCGATTTGAATGACACGTTTGGAATCGAGCAATCCCTCTTCCGCTGCCCGTCTGAAGACCGTGCCATGGGCGAATTTCTCACCGAACATCTCGTCGTTGATATCGGAGTGGGCATCGACATGAATCAGGCCGACCGGACCATGTTTTTTGGCGATAGCCCGCAGGATGGGCAATGTGATGGTGTGATCCCCACCCAGGGTCAACGGCTTGCAGGGATTGACCAGTATCTGGTCGTAGGCCTGTTCGATAATTTCGATGCTTTTTTTCAGGTCGAAGGTGTTGATTGCTACATCACCGATATCGGCCACCTGCAGGGAGTCGAATGGGGCGGCTTTTGTCCCCATATTGTAAGGGCGAAGCAGGCTTGATTCGGAACGGATTGCTCTGGGCCCATAACGGGTTCCGCTACGGTTGGATGCGCCGATGTCAAGTGGTACCCCAACGAAGCAGGCATCCAGATCGGTGCTGTCAGCTTGGGATGGAAGGCGCATCATGGTAGCTGGGCCACCAAAGCGGGGCATGGAGTTACCACCAAGTGGCTGATTGAAGTTTTCTGCCATTATCCTCTCCTTATCAGGTTGAATGCACTATCTTTTCAAATTTAATAACTATCTAGTCCGAGCACACTGAGCCTGTAGTGGCTCAGTGGAGTGTCATTTAGCAGACTATCAATAACGAAAGGGTGTGTGAAATTCATAATTTGATTACAGATATTCACCGGGGTAATGAAATAGAGTGGGTCGATCCGCGGTATTCCTTGAGTGTATTCGCAAGGTCGATATGATTATGAAATCAATGCATTTTGAGAATTGGACGAAACTGACTTATCTTAATTGCTACTATGGAAAAGTATGCATTAAAAATATCGGTAGGCGGCACCCTGTTTTTTGTTATTACAGGGTTTGTTTTTGCTGTTCTGAGTCACTCTGATGCCCTTCTGCTCGATGTGGTCTATTCTTTAACCCTCCTAGTCCTGTCAATTATTACGCTAAAGGTTGCTCACCTGGTGGAACGTCCTGGTAACACTACCTTTCACTTTGGCTATGCCCACTTTGAGCCGCTGCTGAATGTTCTCAAATCAATCATTCTCATTTTTCTCTGTATCTTCGCCCTGATGGGAGCTGTCGAGGTCTTGATTCATGGAGGTCGCGAGTTTGAAATCGGGATGGCGCTGGTTTATGCCTTGATCTCGACACCAGGTTGTTTTGCCGTCGCGCTTTATTTGCGCTCAGCGGCTTCCAAGTCCGGTTCCTCTCTGGTCAGAGTTGAGGCTGCGGGTTGGATGGTTGATGCCTTGATCAGTGCAGTTGTTTTAGCCACCTTCGGTTTGTCCTTTATGCTTAAGGAAAGTACCTTTGCCGTGTATCTACCCTATATCGATCCCGGCCTGGTCGTGTTGTTGGTGATTATTATAATTCCCGTCCCAGCGAAGATTTTAAAGGACAATATGAAAGAGGTTTTACTTTTTGCGCCAGACAAACAGCTGCGGGATGAAATCCAACAGCAAATTGAGCAGGCTGTCAAACCCCATGACTGTAACGAGGTCAGTGTCCGCATTGCGAAGATGGGCCGCGAAATATATCTCAATGTGGCACTCCGTTTACGGGATGATTATCCGATTGTCAATGTGAGTCGTTTGGACAAGATTCGCGAAGATATTGATAGCAGAATGAAGAACTATAATCAAAATATAGTTATGGATATCGGTTTCATCGGCGATTCAAAATGGGTGAATCGGGTTAATCTGTCTAACGGGTCACGTGTTCACTGATGCATGCGCTAAGAGGAGGAGTTAATGGCGGAAATCGTCAGTATTAATAACGACCAGTGCCATATTGTCCAGCGGCAACTGGTGGCTGAATATCCGCTGAAACTGGTGATAGATGGCCGGGAATTGACTACCTTGATTGCCTCACCGCACCAGCTGAACTATCTGGTGGCTGGTTTCCTGCACCTGCAAGGGCTGGTTAAATCGAAGGAAGATCTATTGCTTATGGGGATTTGTCAGGAAAAAGGAGAGGCTCAGGTGCGGATTCGGGGTAAGTTGCCACAGCATCTGCGGCAGGTTCTGACCAGCGGTTGCGGGGGTGGAATTTCCTTCAACTTGCCGAAGACGACCGCAATCATACAGACTGGTATTCGCTACACTTTTGCCCAGTTGCAACAGGCGATGGCACAGTTGAACCAACTGGCCGATGCATATAACAACCACGGTGGTATCCATTCCGCCGGGGTCAGCAATGGTGAACGTATCCTGTTGCATGCTGAGGATCTGGGTCGCCACAATACCCTAGATCGCATCGCCGGCGAGGCATTATTAAAGGGTATCGACTTGCATGGGCTGTTGCTGGTGACTTCGGGGCGGATTTCTTCGGAAATGGCTGGTAAAGCCAGTCAGCTCGGGATCGCTGTGCTGGCTTCACGCACATCGCCGACCAACATGGCTGTGCAGCTCTGTGAGCAGGCTGGCATGAGCCTGGTTGGTTACCTGCGTGGAGCTCGGGGAGAAGCCTACTGCCATGCAGATCGTCTTGAAATAAACAATAAACTCATTGCATAAAGGTGAAAGTCGTGAATATCGAAATCAAAGAACACTTTATGATCGCAGGGAAAAGCAAGTGAACAAAAAAATCAGCTACTTGAAGTTTACCATCGTCATTTTTCAAATAGCTGTGTTGACCTCCTGCTTTAGTTCGCCGCAAGAAAACGAGATAACCATCAGTTGTGCCATGAGCATGAAAGGGGTGATTGAACAGGTGGGTAGCGCCTTTTACAGGGAAAACCCAGATTATAGAGTACGGTATAATTTTGGTCCCTCGGGGAAACTTGCTGAACAGATTAGGCTCGGTGCACCTATAGATTGTTTTCTGAGCGCAGGGCAGAAAGAGATGAACGCCTTGCAGACCGGTGGGCTCATTGATAATGAAAGCCGTATTGATTTCGCCAGAAATACGATGGTGTTGATTGCTTATGGCTCCTCATTGAGCCCGGAAATACCCTCATTGTCGGGAGTGAAAGAGCGTATTGCTATTGGCAACCCCGAAACCACACCTGCTGGTCGGTATGCCCAAATGCATCTTGTGGCGACAGGGATTCTCTCGAAATTGCAATCTCGGTTGGTGTACGGAGAGAACGTGCGGCAAGTGCTTGATTATGTTGCCCGGGGTGAGGTGGATGCCGGGATTGTGTTTATGTCTGATTATGTGGCGAGTAACCAGCAGGTACATCTTGTGAAAGAACTGCCTATCAATGAGCGCATCATCTATCCAGCTGCGCTGTTGAGAAACAGCAAAAACAAAGCGGCTGTTAGCGCTTTTCTTGCTTTTCTCACCTCAAAAGAGGGTCAGACCATTTTGGCTTCGGGCGGATTTCTGCCGGTTTCCGGGTGAGACATGGATCCCATTTTTCACTCCCTCAGCCTTTCCTTTAAAGTGGCCACCGTGGCGACGGGGTTTGTGATTATTTTTGGAACCCTGCTTGGCTACTTGCTGGCTGTAAAACATTTTCGAGGCAAGCGTCTGTTGGACGTGTTGCTAACTCTTCCCCTGGTGATGCCTCCTACGGTAACAGGTTATTATCTCATTGTTCTGTTTGGACGGAACGGGATTATCGGTTCCGCTATTTACAAATATACCGGTTACAGTCTCATGTTTACCTGGCATGGTGCGGTGCTTGCCTCGTTTGTTGTGTCGTTGCCTCTTATGATCCGTATCGCGCGTGCAGCTATTGAATCAGTGAATAATAACTTCGTTCAGACAGCGACCCTCATGGGATATAAAAGGCCTGAAATCTTTTTCCGGGTTATTCTTCCGCTCGCAAAAAGGGGGCTTATAGCGGGCGCTGTTCTTTCTTTTGCGCGAGCCCTCGGAGAGTTTGGCGCCACCCTTATGATAGCAGGAAATATCCCCGGCAAAACGGACACTATGCCGATCGCTATTTATACCAAGGCAGCCTCTGGGGAATGGGGGGGAGCTCATTTGATGGTACTTGTCTTCACCGTTATCTCTGCGATTTTTCTTTATGTTTCTCTTGCCGTGACAGGTAATAAAAAATGAGCTTGTCCGTCCACTTGATAAAAAAATTCCCCAGATTCGATCTGAATTGCACTTTTGAGGCGGAAAAGGGCTTGACCGTGCTTTTTGGATATTCTGGGAGTGGTAAAAGTTTAACTCTTCAGATGATCAGCGGCCTGCTTGCTCCCGATGAAGGCTCGGTGTCTCTTGATGGCGAAGCTTTTTTCGACAAGCATAAAGGGGTGTATGTTTCTCCCGGTGAGCGGCGGATCGGTTATGTCTTTCAGGAAAACAATCTTTTTCCGCACATGCGGATCAGGGAGAATATCCTGTTTGGTGCAAGAAATTTGTCGCGTGATCGGGCAGAACGCAGCCTTTGTGAACTATTGAGCAGGTTGCAGATTGAGAATGTTGCGGACCACTATCCGCACGAGATTTCTGGAGGTCAGAAAAAGCGAGTGGCTCTGGCCATGGCACTTATTGGCGAGCCGAAATTACTTCTGTTGGATGAACCTTTTTCTGCTCTGGACAATCCTCTTAGAACCAAGATGCGCACCTGTCTTGCGGATGTTATGAAGGGGTTGGATATCCCCGTGATCCTGGTCACCCATGATATCGTGGAGGCCGTCAGCGTGGCGGATCGCATCCTGGTTTATCGCCAGGGTGAGGTGGTCCAGAGTGGGACTCCCGCTGAGGTGGTGGCAAATCCGCTGGACGAAAATATTGCTGGTTTGTTGGAAATGCCGGTTATCCCGAAATTGTAGGAGCCTGTCGGCCTTCCCATGAATCTACTGCGAAACCGTCTGATCGGTCCATATTTCCGATCCTTTTCGACAAATAGCTATGGCTATTCGCTCTCAAACGATCAAAAATTTGTCCTCGATCAGTCGATTTCTCGCTACGATCCGTAAGTCAGGCAGACTCCTGGAGAGGGTTATGAAGTCAAATCTAAAATTGCAACTCATCTTTACCGATCGGGTAGGTATCGCAGCAGATGTTGCATCCCTGCTTTCCGAACAGGGCATCAACATTGCCATCTTCGAGATGGCAGTAAATGAGGACCAGACGACTATCTATGTAGACGCGGAGGGGCGGGAAGATACCGACTGGGATTTTTCTGTCGGCCGATTGGAAACCCTTGCTGGTGTGAGAGCCGTTTCCATTGTTGAAACACTGCCGCAGGAGGAGCGTGAGAAAAGACTCCAGGTGGCGTTGGATAGCATCAGCGACGGAATTCTCAGTATCGACAAAAAGGGACGGGTCGCTATTGTTAACCGGGTTGCCCGGCATATTCTGGGTTGTAATGATCGAGAAGTGACAGGGACAAATATTCGAGATTTGAACCGTGCGGACACGAGGCTGGAAAAATGCCTGGCCGGTGAATCCTTTACCAATGTAAAAAAGAACCTGATCACGCCCGATGGCCGGTTTCAGTTTCTCGCCAGCGGTAAATCGATTTTAGATTCGTCCGGGCGTATTGTCGGTGCCGTGGAAATCATGAAAGACATGGAGGAGATCAAGGAGCTTTCTACTGCGGTTACACCGTCGAGCCAGTTCAGCTTCACTGATATGGTGGGCCGCAGTCCTGTGCTTATGGAGGCGATCAGTTTTGCCCAGAAGATTGCCCGTACCGATGCAGTTGTTTCCATTTACGGTGATAGTGGTACGGGAAAAGAACTCTTCGCCAGTGCCATTCACGCCGAAAGTGGTCGTTGCGGTCTTTTTGTTCCAGTCAATTGTGCAGCTATTCCCGAGGCACTGCTTGAAAGCGAACTTTTCGGCTATGTCGGGGGTGCATTTTCTGGTGCTCAAAAAGGGGGAAAGGCCGGGTTGTTCGAGATTGCCGAGGGTGGGACGCTGTTTCTTGATGAAATTGCTGAAATTCCCTTGGCGCTACAGGCCAAGATGCTTCGTGTGTTGCAGGCTAAAAAGAACCGGCGGATCGGCGGTAATGAGGAGACCCCCGTTAATGTCCGTATCGTGACCGCTACCAATAAAAATTTGGCTGAGATGGTCGCCAAAAAACTTTTTCGTGAAGATCTTTACTACCGGATCAATGTGTTTCCTCTCTATGTGCCACCGTTACGTAAGCGACATGAGGATATCGTGCCACTCGCTGAGCATTTTCTGTTTCATATAAATTCAAGTTTGGAAAAAGAATGGCAGTCTTTCTCCCGGCAGACAGTGGAAAAACTGGAACAATATAGTTGGCCTGGGAATATTCGTGAACTGAAAAATGTTGTTGAACGTGCCTCTATCCTCAGTGATGAAGCAATAATTAATGAAAGTTATGTTCTGCTCGGTGAAGAATTTGGTCGGGCGATTCATGATCCGCAGCAAGTTGATGTTGAGGAACTTGGAAGCGAGTCGCTGCCAAATTTGGTTGCCCGGATGGAGAAGCAATATATTGCTGCTGCGTTAAAGCAGACGAAAAGTAAGCGTCAGGCTGCCAGAGTCTTGGGAATGACCCACACTGCTCTAAATAATAGGGTGAAGAAATACAAAATGTAACGAAATCGTTTCGCTGGAATGATTTTATTCCATAATGGTTTTTATTTTTGAATATCAGTTGCTTATGGATTTGTTGTTGACTTTGATGGAATGGTTTTGTTCCAGAAGTTCTGACTCAGTCCCATAATGGGACTGTTCAGTTGGCAGCTGTCCTTTTTGAAAAAATAGTTTTTTCCTTCCCCACGGTTTTCTTAACTCCTTTGTTTATCAGCATAATATCGTTTATTCAGACTTTGCCCGGCATGTAAATCCAGATTGGATCAGGATTTTCCGTGATTTGGCAGGAACCTTGCTAATTCATCGAAGTCAATTCGCAGATACAGGTCAACAATAACGTTTAATTGTCAGGAGGCATTTATGTTGAAAACTACTCCCTTGAACCAGATACACAGAAAGTTCGGCGCAAAAATGGTCGATTTCGGCGGCTGGGACATGCCGGTTCAATATAGTGGTGTTATTGATGAACACCAAGCTGTGCGCAGCACCGCTGGCCTTTTTGACGTTTCACACATGGGTGAAATCGAAGTACAAGGCGCGGGAGCGCTTGGCTACATCCAGCACTTGACCATTAACGATGCGTCTAAACTGATTGATGGGCAGGTGCAGTACACAGCCATGTGTTATGAAAACGGCGGTGTTGTTGATGATTTAACCCTCTACCGTTTTTCCTCAGACCGCTACCTGTTGTGCGTCAATGCGTCGAATGTCGAGAAGGATTTCAAATGGATGAAGCAGGTTTTTGATGAAGGAGACTTTGCCGATGTCGAATTGATAAATCTCAGTGACGATTTTGGGCAGTTGGCTCTACAGGGTCCGAAAGCTGATGACATTCTTGCCCGATTGACCGAAGTAGATCTTGCTGGGCTGGCTTACTACAATTTTATCGAGGGGAAAGTTGCCGGGATTGAGACGATTATTTCGAGAACCGGTTATACCGGCGAGAATGGTTTTGAGCTTTATTGCGCCTCGCAGCATGTCGGGACGGTTTGGACGGCATTGATGAAAGAGGGAGAAACTGCGGGGTTACAACCGATTGGCCTCGGCGCGCGGGATACTCTGCGTCTGGAGAAGAAGTTTTCCCTTTACGGTCATGAGATCTCCTCGCAAATCTCGCCTCTGGAAGCTGGGTTGGGTTGGATTACCAAGCTCGACAAAGGCGATTTCATTGGTCGTGACCCTCTGGTCAAAATGAAGGAGGCAGGAATCCCGCGTCGATTGGTTGCTCTGCGGATGGTCGGTTCCGGTGTGCCGCGCGAACAGTATCCTGTTTATGCTGGTGATGAGGAGATCGGAATCGTTACCAGTGGTACGATGTCACCCTCTCTGCGGGTTGGTATTGCACTGGCTCTGGTCGCGACTGGTCATCACACCATCGGAACCGAACTCAGCGTCGGCATACGTAACCGCAGGGTGGCTGTGGAGGTCGTTAAACCACCGTTTGTCTAACGTTTAAAGCATTGAATAAACTTTCATAATACAAAAAAGGAGAAACAGATTATGGACATTCGTAGCGAATTGAAATATTCCAAAGATCATGAGTGGGTTCTGGTTGAAGGGGACATTGCGACTATCGGGATCAGCGATTTTGCCCAGGAATCTATGGGGGACGTGGTTTTCGTGGAACTGCCGGAGGTCGGTAGCGTTGTTGCCGCCGGGGATCCGATCGGGGTCGTGGAATCGGTCAAAGCCGTTTCTGATATTTATTCTCCGGTTTCCGGCGAAATCATGGAGGTCAACGAAGCTCTCCCCGACACCCCGGACGACGTGAACAACTCACCCTATGACCAAGGCTGGCTCGTCAAGGTTAAGCTGGAAGATGCTTCCGAACTCGACGCAATGATGGATGCCGATGCTTACAGTGTTTTTGTGGCTGAGCAGTAAAGGGGGAACTCATGCGTTATATCCCGCATACTGATGAAGATATCCGGCAGATGCTGGGAACCATCGGACTCGGTTCGGTCGATGAGCTGTTTGCCGAGATTCCCTCCGAGCTACGCCTCGACCGCTCTCTGGATCTCCCCGCACCCCTGTCTGAGACAGAGTTGCTCCGCGAGCTGAAAAAATTGGCGGCGGAAAATGCCACCGACGAGACCCATCTCTCTTTTCTCGGTGGTGGCGCCTACCACCATTTCATTCCGGCGGTTGTCGATCAACTGATCTCGCGCAGTGAATTTTATACGGCCTATACACCGTATCAACCGGAGATCAGTCAGGGTACCCTGCAGGCGATCTTTGAGTATCAGTCCCTGATCTGTAAACTGACTGGCATGGAGGTCAGTAATGCCTCCATGTACGATGGTGCATCCGCTTGTGCTGAAGCGGTACTGATGGCGAGCCGCGCCACGCGTCGCAAAAAAGTTTTGCTGGCGGCCAGTCTCCATCCGGAATATCGGGACACGGTTGTCACTTACTGCCGCTATCTCGACATCGACCTGGTTGATGTGCCTTTTTCTGCCGACGGTCGTCTTGACCGGACTGCGCTGGAATCGCTGCTCGATAAAAATACCGCAGCACTGGTGGTTGGTTATCCCAATTACTTCGGTGTTATTGAAGAGTTGGAGCCATTGGTGGAACTTACTCATCAGTCGGGAGCACTGCTGGTGTCTGCAGTTGCCGAACCGGTCTCCCTCGGTCTGCTCAAAACTCCCGGCGACTGCGGCGCCGATATTGTTGTCGGTGAAGGGCAAAGCTTCGGGATGCCGGTATCGTTCGGTGGCCCCGGTGTCGGTTTCTTTGCCGCTCGGAAAAAAATCGTCCGCACCATGCCTGGACGTTTGGTCGGAGCCACCAAGGACAAGCAGGGGCATCTCGGTTACGTGCTGACTCTGGCAACTCGAGAGCAGCATATCAGGCGTGAGAAGGCAACTTCGAATATTTGCTCCAATCAAGGTATGTGTGCGTTGATGGCAACCATTTACCTCTCGTTGCTTGGTAAGCAGGGGTTACGTGAGTTAGCGGAGCAGAACCTGGCTAAGAGCGAATACACCAAGCAGGCTATCGCCGCCTTGCCCGGTTATCGGATTGCTTTTGACGCGCCGACTTTCAATGAATTTGTGGTCGAAATTGAAGGTGATGTCGACGCCCTGCTTGAGCGACTGGAACAACAGAACATTCTGGCTGGTATCGCACTGCGGAAACATTATGCCGATCTGGTACAGTGTTTTCTGATTTGTGTTACCGAGCAGAGCACCCGGGAGCAGATCGATACCCTGGTGGCAGCACTGAAAGGAGCGGCACAATGAGTGGCGTTGGTACACAGGGTTTGATTCTTAAGGAGAAATCTATCTTTGAACATAGCGAACCTGGGCGCAAGGGCTATAGCCTGCCTGTTCTCGACGTTCCTGCCGCCGGTTTGCCGGATGAACTGACCCGTGAGCAGGTAAGTGGTTTTCCTGAGGTTTCCGAAGTTGATGTGGTGCGACACTTTACCCGCCTCTCGACTTGGAACTATGGGGTTGATAGCGGTTTTTACCCGTTGGGCAGTTGCACTATGAAGTACAACCCGAAGATCAACGAAACGGTCGCTCGGTTGCCCGGTCTGGTCGGCTGTCACCCCTATACGCCGGAACGCTTGAGTCAGGGGGCGCTGAAATTGATGTACGATCTACAGCAGTCACTGGCGGAAATCTCAGGATTCGATCATGTGACTTTGCAGCCTGCTGCGGGTGCGCATGGCGAACTAACGGGAATTCTGATGATTCGTGCCTGGCATGAAGCTCAGGGGCATTCGCGCAAGAAGGTGCTTATTCCCGATACGGCGCATGGCACCAATCCGGCGACCGCAGCGTTGTGTGGTTATCAGGTGGTACCGATTGCTTCCGGAGAATCAGGAATACTGACGGCGGAAACCGTTGCTGAATATATGGACGAGGATGTTGCCGCACTGATGGTCACCAATCCCAATACCCTTGGCCTGTTCGAGTCGGATATCCGCAAAATCTGTGACATCGTTCACGCAGGAGGGGGACTGGTTTATGCTGACGGCGCCAATCTCAACGCTTTGATGGGGGTCGCCCGTCCCGGTGATATGGGAGTTGATGCCATGCACTTCAATTTGCACAAGACCTTCTCTACGCCTCACGGTGGCGGTGGGCCAGGTGCGGGGCCGGTCGGGATCACCCAAAAGCTGGAACCATTCCTGCCGAAACCGGTGGTGGTCAAGGAGCAGGATCTCTACCGTCTTGATGAGGAACGGCCCCAATCGATTGGGCGGATGCGTTCTTTTTACGGCAACTACGGCGTACTGATCCGCGCCTGGGCCTACCTCCTCTCCATGGGCGGAAGCGGACTTAAGCAGGCGACCGAGATGGCGGTTCTCAATGCCAACTATATTCGTGCCCGCCTGGAGAATAGTTATTACCTGTCCTACAAACAACGCTCCCTGCACGAAGTGGTTTTCTCGGACAAAGATCTCGGTGGCGACTGCCATACCATCGACGTTGCCAAGCGACTGCTTGACTACGGATATCATCCGCCAACCATTTATTTCCCGTTGGTGGTGCCGGGTGCAATCATGATCGAACCGACTGAGACTGAGAGCAAGGAGATCCTCGATGAATTTTGCGAAACGATGATCGCTATTGCGCGAGAGGCGAAGGAACAACCAGAACTCTTGCACGCTGCTCCGGTTAAAACATTCGTGGGACGTCTCGACGAAACCACAGCGGCCAGACAGCCCTGTCTCTGCTATCTGACACCTGAAGATTGACAAACGACCAGCTCACGTTACCGTAGTGCAATAGCAACGTGCGCCGCGGCGGCGTGAAGCAAACCAGACAAGGAGAATTCTCATGTTAAAAGATGCACTTATCTCGGCAGATCTGTCGATTGCAAAAATCCTTACTCGGGAAACCGAGCGGCAGGAATACAGCCTCGAATTTATAGCTTCGGAAAACTTCGTCAGCGACGCGGTCATGGAAGCACAAGGGTCAGTGCTAACCAACAAATATGCTGAGGGCTATCCGGGCAAGCGCTACTACGGTGGTTGTGAGGTGGTCGATGAGGCCGAACAGTTGGCCATCGATCGAGCCAAGGAACTGTTCGGTGCTGAACACGTCAATGTCCAACCCCATTCAGGTTCTCAAGCTAATATGGCAGTTTATCTAACCGTCTGCAAGCCTGGCGACACGGTATTGGGAATGAATCTGGCTCACGGTGGACACCTGACCCACGGTTCACCGGTCAATTTTTCCGGAAAATTGTTCAACATTGTTCCCTATGGAATTAACAAAGAAACTGGACTCATCGATTACACCGAGGTTGAAGCCCTGGCCATAGAGCACAAACCGAAGCTTATCGTGGTCGGCTACAGCGCTTATCCACGGGCTCTTGATTTTTCTGAATTCCGGAGAATTGCAGATCTGGTTGACGCTAAGGTGATGGTCGATATGGCGCACTTTGCCGGGCTGGTGGCTGCCGGTGTTCATGATAACCCGGTTCCTTATGCCGATTTTGTTACCACTACAACCCACAAAACTCTACGTGGACCTCGAGGAGGTATGATCCTATGCACTGAGGAATGGGCCAAGAAGGTCAATAGCAATATCTTTCCGGGGATCCAGGGTGGCCCATTGATGCACGTGATCGCGGCTAAGGCGGTCGCTTTTCAGGAAGCCCTCCAGCCTGAGTTCAAAGTCTATGCACAACAGGTAGTCGATAATGCCAAGACCCTGGCTGTAGAGCTGGTCAAACACGGATTCAACATAGTTTCCGGCGGCACCGACAACCATCTCATTCTAGTCGATTTTACCGGCAGTGAGATTACCGGCAAGGTTGCTGAGACAACCCTGGAGGCAGCTGGCATCACTGTCAACAAGAATGCCGTCCCCTTCGATACGCGCTCCCCGTTTGTCACCAGCGGAATTCGTATCGGTACTCCTGCTGCCACCACCAGAGGTTTGAAACAGCCGGAGATGGTCAAGGTGGCTGGTTGGATCAAACGCGCAATGGATCATATAGACCAAGATGAAAAACTGGCTATGATTCGCTCAGAAGTCAAACAGCTTTGTCTCGATTATCCCCTATATGCGCATCGGTTATGAATAATGACGACAGCAATAAAAGCTATCCGGCTCCTTGCCAAGGAGCCGGATACTCTAAAACTTCCCCGAATAATCCGATAAAACAAAAGCTCCGCATGGAATCGATCCGGGAACTTTACAAGATCGGCATCGGTCCCTCCAGCAGCCATACCATGGGGCCACGCAAAGCTGCTGAAGTTTTTTTGCAACAACATCCGGATGCAGCTAGCTACCGGGTCACTCTGTTTGGCAGTCTTGCCGCCACCGGTCGTGGTCACCTGACCGACAAAGCAGTGGAAGGTGTTTTTGGTACCAAAAATCTGACTTTGGTTTGGAAACCTGAAATAGAACTGCCACGACACCCCAATGGTCTGCGTATCGAGGCGTTTGACGCGCAGAACAAACTGCTTAAAGGCAACGACGTTTACAGTATCGGCGGAGGTGCCCTGCTCAGTGAAGAGGGTAGTGCTGCCCCTCGAACTGTCGATTGTTTGGCAAGCATGGAACAGATTCTCAAACATAGCGAAGAATCGGGAGAATCATTTTGGGAATATGTTGCCGCAATCGAAGGGGAGGACTTATGGGATGATCTGGCTGACATCTGGCAGGCTATGAAAGGATCTCTCGACCGAGGGCTACAGGACGAGGGGGTGTTGCCGGGTGGTTTGGGATTGGCTCGAAGAGCTTATTCTTTCTACCGCAAGGCCACGCTCTATGATCAGGAGTTTAAACAAAACATTCTGTTGAATGCTTATGCACTGGCGGTTTCAGAAGAAAATGCT
Organism: Desulfuromusa sp.; assembly: GCA_029933365.1. The sequence goes on from JAOZOH010000001.1 coordinate 105,337, forward strand.
GCAGGCGGCGAAATCGTTACCGCACCGACATGTGGCGCCTCTGGCGTTTTGCCGGCGGTACTGAGGTACGTTGGCGAAACCCTCAACTGCGACCAGATTCATATACTGCGCGCCTTGGCAACTGCCGGACTTGTTGGCAATCTGGTCAAGCACAATGCCTCCATTTCGGGAGCCGAGGTCGGTTGTCAGGGAGAAGTCGGAACCGCTTGCGCCATGGCTGCTGCAGCCGCCACACAGCTTTATGGCGGGTCAGTTCGCCAGATTGAGTATGCTGCGGAAATGGGGATGGAGCATCATCTCGGTCTGACCTGTGATCCAGTCAAAGGGTTGGTGCAAATCCCCTGTATTGAGCGTAATGCTCATGCCGCTTTGCGTGCCCTGGGATGTTGTCGATTCGCATTGGCATCGGACGGGTCGCACATTATCAGTTTCGATGAAATTGTTGCGGTGATGAAGGAGACTGGGCAAGCGCTTCCCTCCCTCTATAGGGAGACCGCCGCAGGCGGAATAGCACAGGTATATCGGTTACGTAAAAAATGAATTTATTCGGCAGATGGCCTTTTATTGCGTGTAAGGATTGGATAAGTATGAAGGAAAATCAGATCAGAAAACCGGATTGGCTACGCGTACCACGCCATACCGGAGATAGATACCACAAGATTCGACGTATTTTGTCGAAGCAATCCCTGCATACTGTTTGTGAAGAAGCCAACTGCCCCAATAAGTCTGAGTGCTGGAATGCCGGAACGGCAACTTTCATGTTGTTGGGTGATACCTGTACGCGCGGCTGCGCCTTCTGCGCTGTCACCCGTGGTAATCCGCAAGGTCAATGTGATCTGTCAGAACCACAGCGCGTTGCAGATACTGTCGGGGAGGTGGGGCTTGAGTATGCAGTCCTCACTTCGGTCACTCGTGACGATCTGGGTGATGGTGGCGCAACTCTTTTTGCTGAAACGATTTGCCGGATAAAAGAACTGGAAAGTTCTCCGTTGGTTGAAGTGCTCATCCCCGATTATTCAGGCAACCAACTGGATGTTGTTCTTGATGCCGGTCCTGCCGTTGTTGCACACAATATCGAAGTGGTGGAACGCCTTTTTTGTCACTACCGCCATCAGCGTTTCAGTTACCAACGTTCGCTGGATGTTCTCCGACAGATCAGCAGTAAAAGTAACGAGATTACCGCTAAATCATCAATTATGCTTGGTTTGGGTGAGACTGCTATTGAAATCGAACAGACGATGAAAGATCTGCTTGCTGTTGGAGTGAAGATCCTAGTTCTTGGCCAGTATCTTGCTCCGACCAGAAGGCATGTTTCGGTTCAGGAATACATTTCTCCAAAAATATTTAACTACTGGGCAAAACGCGGTAAAGAACTTGGTTTCGATTTTGTCGCCGCCGGTCCACTTGTGCGTACCTCCTATCGTGCAGCTGAAGCTTATCGTCAGTAGATTGTTCGTAAAAAATCCGGGCTAGTCCTGCTTCGTGATGAAGTTGATCAGCCATCTGGTGACTTCACAAGGGTGGGAGTCTTTTCTGATAGCAATTTGAAAAGGATGTTTCTGTGGTTTTACAGAATCATCACCATCTAAAACAACATATTTGTCTGTGGAAATGAACTCTCCCATAAGCAGCCCTTCCGGTATCCGAGTCCAGCCAACCCCTTTGATTGCCAGTCGCATCATTGTGTAATAGGAATTTGTATACCAACGCAGAACCCCAGGGTAGGCAGTTATTGAGCGCGTGAGTCTGATTTGTCGGTATCTGGATAAAACTTCTTCTGTGATGTAGGGCACTTGAGCCAGGGGATGATCTGGCGACACAATCGTAATAAACCTCTGAGTCCCGATTTGGCTAATATCGATCCACGATGAAGCTTGTATTCCCGAAAAGCTGCCGATAGCAACATCCGCCTGACGATTTTCCAGAAGACCTATGGCCGTTTCAGGTGTTTTTAGAATGCTGTGAAACTCAGTGTTAGGGAATTGTTCAGCAAGTTGCTTGGCCAGTGTTGCCAAATCGGTCATCGGCATAAGTTCATCACTTACAAGAGTCAGTTTTGCACTGGAAACACCAGCCATAAGATCTGCTCTGCTGTTTAAACCTTTGAGCCTTGCCAGAATGAGCCTGGCGTCATCGAGTAACGTAATGCCGTTATCTGTAAGAACAGGGTACTTTCCCGAACGGTCGAAGAGCGTGAGGTCCCAGTGAACCTCAAGATTTGAGATCAGCGTGGAAACAGTAGACTGAGCTTTTTTTAATTTTTTGGCAGCAGAGGTAAATGATCCTGTTTCCGAAGCAGTAACAAATGCCTCCAGAGATTCATAGGAAAGAGACATGTTTTTTGCCTTTCAATCCATCGGTATTATCGTTTGGTTCTAACTTGTTCCTATCGTAATGGAATGCATATAATGGTGCAAGCTGAAAACACATCGGATCTGTTCAGGTAAAAAAGTGAGGGTATTGTCTGTATGATTGCAGGGCAATCGTTGAAATTGACGGGAGATAATTCAGTGTCACAATCTTTAAGAAGTCTTTCCGATATCATTTGCCGGATGCTCAAAGGGGGGGAAGGGATCGTGCTGTCCACGGTTGTGGCTCGTGGCGGGTCAACGCCACGGTCGGTTGGTACACGTATGGTTGTTTTCCCTAATGGGGATATCTCCGGTACGGTCGGGGGTGGGTCTCTGGAAGCTGTGGTTATCAAGACCGCTATGCAAGTTGTTGAAACAACAAAAGCGCAAATACTGACATTTGATTTGACCGATTCCTCGTTGGCAGATGATCCGGGGATGATTTGCGGTGGACAGGTGGTGGTTCTGCTCGAATGGATTGTGGCGAATGAAAATAATATCAATCTGTTCAGCGAGCTTGCCGGATCGTTGCGTGGTGATCATGGCAGCGTCTACATCACAAAATATTTCTTGACAGAAAGTGCCGGTTTCTCTGTTGAGCACTGTCTGACTAAAGGAACGAATATTGTCCTTGGAGACATGACGCTTCCGGTGGCTGTGAAAGAGAAACTGGTGAAGCAGCCTGAAAACCGGGGAGCACCCATTAGTGTAAAGGTTGAAAACAATTTTTTTTTGATAGAGCCGATTTTTTCAGCGGGAACGGTCTACCTGTTTGGGGCAGGTCATGTTTCACGGGAAGTTGCGGAGTTGGCGGGTAAGGTTGATTTTCGGGTCGTGGTGGTGGATGACCGCGCTGAATATGCAAGTTCAGAACGGTTTGGATTCGCTGATGAGATCCACGCAGTCGAGCGATTTGAAAATGTATTTGCCGGGTTGGATATCGATAAGGACAGCTATATCGTCATTGCCACCCGTGGACATCGTCATGATAAGACGGTTTTGGGACAGGCATTGCTGACCGAGGCCGGGTATGTCGGCATGATCGGTAGCCGTACAAAGCGGGAGGCCATATATAGCGCCTTGAAAAGGGAAGGTGTGAGCGCCGAAGATATTGAGCGGGTGCATTCTCCCATCGGGTTGACGATTGGCGCCGAAACTCTTGCCGAGATTTCGGTGAGCATTGTTGCTGAGTTGATCGCACATCGTGCACGGATCAGATCCGGTTTCCGGACTTGATCACCTGTTGACTCGGATAATCGTGAGTATCTTATGAAATCTACAAACATAGCTGCGATTGTTCTGGCAGCCGGCATGTCTTCTCGTATGGGGGCATTAAAACCCCTGTTGCCCCTTGGAGAAAACACAATTGTTGAACATGTTGTACGCATGTTTCGTTCCGCCGGGGTTGATGATGTCTATGTGGTGACTGGGAACAGAGCTGAGGAGATTTCGGCAGCCCTGTCTTCACTGAAGGTTCAACCTGTTGTAAATGACTCCTGGGAGAGCGGTATGTTGTCATCGGTGAAGAGCGGGGTCGAAAACTTACCGGCAGACTGTGATGCCTTTTTTCTTCTGCCAACCGATATTCCGCTGGTGAGAGCGGAAACAGTACGGAGTTTACTGGCCGTTTATCAGCCTGGTTGCATAATTCATCCGACCTTTCAAGGGTATCGAGGACATCCTCCTCTGATTTCCAGTGCTTTCAGGCAAGAAATCCTCGATTTCGATGGCACTGGCGGTTTGCACACCGTTATGAAACGGAATGAATCGTCTGCATTTGATGTGACCGTCGCAGACAGAGGTATCTTGTCGGACATGGATACTCCCCAGGATTATCGAAGAATAGTTGCAAGTTATCAGCGCCGACAGATACCGACAGTCGACGAGTGCAGGGCGTTGATGAAAGATATTCTTCATGTGGAACCCAGGATTGTCGAGCATTGTCGAGCGGTGGCGGACGTTGCTTTTTTTCTTGGCAATGAAGTGAATAAAGCTGGTGGCTCCCTTGATCTGGATCTGATTATGGCGTCTGGATTGCTTCACGATATGGCCAGGGGACAGGCTGATCATGCCGGTGTTGCTGCAAAGAAACTTGTCGAACTCGGGTACCAGAAAGTCGCTCGGATCGTGGCTGTACACATGGATATATCTATCGGGGACAGAGAAGCGATTTGTGAGGATGAAATTGTTTATCTGGCCGATAAACTGACCAGCGGGAGTCGGATTGTTCCTCTGAAATCACGATTTGCAGCCAAGAATAAACAATATATGACCAATCCTGATGCGTTACTAAACATTAAAAGGCGGTTGGAAATCGCTAAGCAGATTAGCTCCCGCCTGAAACAACGGCTTGGAAGATCTTTCGAATCGATAAATGAAGAATTAATTGCGAAGCAGACCGATGATTTATCTACTTAGACATGGTTCGACCGATGAAGGTGGTGAGCGGCACTTTGTCGGCCAACTGGATAAACCGCTGGTTGCTGAAGGGCAGCGGCAGGCTGAGCAATGGCGAGAGGTGTTTGAGGCGATTGAACTCGAAGCTATTTTTTGCAGCGACCTGCAACGGTCGCTGGAAACGGCAAGTATCATCGCCGGGGAAAAGCATCCTTTGCCTCGTACCGTTACGGGTCTGCGTGAGATCTCTCTGGGCGAATGGGAAGGGCTGGCAATGAGCCATGTTCGTCAAAACTTTCCCCAACAATGGCAAGAGCGGGGTTTGAATATGGCAGGTTATAGACCTCCTTGCGGGGAAAGCTTTAACGATCTGAAAAATAGAGTCATTCCAGTTTACAAAAAATTAGTTAGTGAATCAAAGAGAGATATTCTGATTGTCGCGCACGCCGGTGTAAATCGAATGATACTTGGACATTTGCTGGGTATGCCGGTGGCAAACCTTTTTCGGTTGAACCAGGATTATGCCGGTTTAAATCTTATCGATTATAGCAGTGGATTGCCACGGATAGCAGCGCTGAACCTATCTCCGCAACAATATTTGCGGGGAGGAGAAACATCATGAGTGATTCAAGTCAGTTAACCACGAAAACAATCCCGGTTGAAGATGCCGTTGGCACCGTTCTTGTTCATGATATTACGCGGGTTATACCGGATGAATCCAAGGGGGTTGCCTTTAAAAAAGGGCATATCATCCGGGAGCAGGATATCCCTGATTTACTCACATTGGGCAAGAAGAGCCTTTATATCCTTGAGCTCTCCGAGAATGAAATCCATGAAAATGATGCCGCCATCCGTATTGCTCCAGCCATCTCTGGAGAAGGGTTGACCTGGAGCGAGCCGTCTGAAGGTAAGTCAAAAATTGTGAGTCCCTGCAACGGTTTGTTGAAGGTCAATGTTGAGGGTCTCACCGAAATTAACCGGATTGACGATGTCATCGTGTCGACCCTGAAGAACGGGACGATTTGCGAGCAAGGGCAGACGGTTGCAGCAACCCGGATCATCCCGCTGACGACCGCAACGGAACATATTGAAGAGGTAGAAAGTGTTGCCAAAAAGTACGCACCGATTCTTGAGATAAAGCCGTTCAAAAAGCTGCGCTATGGTGCCGTGATTACAGGTTCAGAGATCAAGAGTGGTCGGGCCAAAAACGGTTTTGATCATTTTGTCGGCAAAAAAGTGGAGGCCTACGGCTGCGAACGGATCAAAATGGTACTAGCCGACGATGATGCGGAAGAGATCTCGCAGGCGATCAAGGATCTGAAGGATCTCGACTGTGAACTGATCCTGACAACCGGTGGGCTTTCTGTCGATCCTGACGATGTGACCCGGGAAGGGGTCCGCATGACTGGAGCTGAGATCATCTCCTACGGAGCGCCGGTTCTGCCCGGTGCGATGTTTTTATATGCCCGTTTGGGTGATGTCGAAATCCTCGGGCTTCCCGCCGCAGTGTTCTATTTCCCCGCCAGCATTCTCGATCTCATGTTGCCACGGGTGCTCGCCGGGGAAGAGATAACTAGAGACTTTATCATTAACATGGGACATGGCGGATTGTGTCTGGACTGTAAGGTTTGCCACTTCCCCATTTGCCCCTTCGGTGGTTGATTTTTTTTACTAACAACAAAGAGACTTTTAAAGGAGAAACAAGATGGGTTTTAAGGATAGTCCACAATATTACCACGAGGTTTTGAAACTGATTCCGCCACGTCCGACTCCTGCTTTTGAGGATCCAGAGATGCAGGTTCGTGTCTGGGGCCGCCGCTGGGGCGTTTCCAACGATGTTGACCAGATCAAGACGGTGATGGTCCATCGCCCCGGTGAAGAGATCAATCGCATGACAGCAGATAAATACGATCCCACCTTGGAAGCGATCATTGACCGTGACGAACAATGGTACTGGCGTCGGGATACTCCGCCTGATCTCAAGAGAATGCAGGCTGAGCATGACGCCATGACCGCCGCACTGCGGGCAGAGGGCGCTGAAGTGATCAACATGGAAGGCTGTTCTCCCAAGGATCCCAAGGCAATGTTTGTGCGTGACGTTGCGATTGCCCTGCCTGGTGGAGCTGTCATCTCACGGATGGGGCCTGCGGGCGAAGCTCCGGGAACCGGGCGGCGCGGTGAGGAGTTTTATGCCACCAAGCAGTTGGCAGAACTCGGCATGCCTATTCTGCGCACGATTCAGGGCAGCGGACTTTTTGAGGGAGGCAGCTTTGCCTTTGTCGACGAAAAAACCGCGGCTATCGGTATGGCTTTACGCCAGAATGAAGTTGCTGTCCGGCAGGTTGAAGAAGTTCTGACTCTTATGGGTATCAAGCTGGTACGTGTGCCCCTGACCGGACACAGCCTCCATCTCGATGGTGCCTTTACCATGCTCGATCACAACCTGGCGTTGGTGAACTCGACGCGACTGCCTTATTTTTTCCTGCAGATGCTGGAGGAGAAGGAAATCCACACCATCGAAATCCACCACGAAGATCATTATATGATTACCAACTGTCTGGCGGTCAGCCCAGGTCGGGCGATTGTCGCAATCAATAACGGTGAGGGAACGGTGGAACGCATGATGAAGGCCGGTATTGAAGTCATCCCCATCGAATACGGCGAATGTCAAACTAACGGCGGCAGTATCCACTGTTCGACCCTGCCGTTGATTCGCGAGTAACCGGTGATCAAGGGCCCAGCTCTGGTGAGATCGGGCCCTTGATTCTCTTGCGCAGAGGTGAGAAATAACATTATGACAGCAATGAATAAAGAGTCCAATGTCTGGCCGCAGGATAAGCAATGCGCAGTGTCCTTCAGTTTCGATCTGGACGGGGAAACTCTCTGGACTTCCAGGAATTATGAAAACTGGAAACGTCCGGGTAACCTGGCGCAGGGGGCTTATGGACCGAAGATCGGTACACCGAAGATTCTCGATGTTCTGGAAAAGCATGATGTAAAAACGACCTTTTTCATCCCGACGTGGATTGTTGAAAAATATCCAGACCTTTGTCGCAACATCGTCGCACGCGGTCATGAGATAGGGTGGCACGGTTACCTGCATGAGTTCGACCCGAATGCTGGTTATGAAAAAGAGAAAGAGATTATGGATCGCTGTCTGGAAACTTTCGATAAGGTGCTGAAAGTCAGACCGCGCGGCTACCGCTCGCCGTTGTACGAAATTACCGAAGCGGGCAAACGGATCATCGATGAATATGATTTTCTCTACTCATCCAATTTTATGGACGATGATTATCCCTACCTCTGGAACGATGATGCCTGCGCCCGGAAGATCGTGGAATTGCCCACCCAATGGTTGTGGGAAGATGGTTCCTTCTTCTTCTTCACCCTCTCTGAGCCTGTGCGGCGTGGCATCTCAAGTTGCAAACAAGCCTTCGATATCTGGACCGAAGAATTTGATGCAATCCATGCAAACGGTGCATTTCTGAACCTTGTATTTCATCCTCAGATCATGGGGCGCTTCAGTCGGATTCAACTGCTGGACGACCTGTTGAGCTATATGAAATCAAAACCAGGAACCTGGATTGCTGCGAGTGAGGATATTGCTCAGTTCTGGCTGGATCGACACGAGGCCTGATGTTCAAGGAGCTTTGAAGTGTGATGACCCAAATAACGGAAAAAACAAAACAAGCTGTCAACGGCAGTCGTTTGTGGAAGCGGTTGATGGAAATGGCAAAAATCGGTGGAACCGCCGATGGCGGCGTATGTCGCGAGGCCCTGACCGATGTTGACAAGGCGGGTCGTGACCTGTTTGTCCGCTGGTGTCGCGAAGCGGGTTGCAGCATCGAGATCGACCGGATGGGGAACATTTTCGCCCGGCGTTCCGGCCTGCAGAACGACAGTGCCGCAGTGATGACCGGCAGCCATCTCGACAGCCAGCCAACCGGCGGCAAGTTCGACGGTGTCTACGGGGTATTGGCCGGGCTGGAAGTGATCGAAACCTTGAATGATCTGGATATTACAACATCACGACCTGTGGAAATAGCTGTCTGGACTAACGAGGAGGGAGCCCGTTTCGCTCCGCCAATGATTGCTTCCGGAGTCTATGCTGGGGTTTTCGATCTGGAATATGGACTGAGCAGGATCGACAAGCAGGGTCTAACCATCGGCGACGAATTACAGCGGATCGGCTATGCCGGAGAACTGCCGGTCGGCAACCGAAATGTCGCTGCGAATTTTGAGCTGCACATCGAGCAGGGTCCGGTTCTGGAAACAGCCGGAAAATCGGTTGGCGTCGTCACTGGGGTCCAGGGGATGCGCTGGTATTATCTGACCCTCAAGGGGCAGGAAGTGCACGCCGGGCCGACACCGATGGAGCACCGTCGCGATCCGGTGATGGGCGCGGCAGCGATACTGCCCCGCCTCTATCAGATGGTTGAGGGCTTCGCGCCCGACTCCCGCATCACTTTCGGTGATTTTAACGCTGTTCCCGGGGTTGCTAATACGGTGCCGAGCAGTTTGATGATCAGCATTGATCTGCGTCATCCGGATACGGAGACCCTGAAACGAATGGATGAGGAACTGCGCAAGATTGTCGCCGCCGAGTGCGAGCGGCTCAGGTTGACGGTAGGGCTGGATGAATACTGGAACTCGCCGCCTGTGATGTTCGCTCCGGAGTGCATTGAAGCGGTGCGAAAAGGGGTTGAGGCCGTTGATGCGGATGCCATGGATATCGTCAGCGGTGCCGGGCATGACGCCGTTTACATTTCGAAGGTTATCCCCACCGGCATGATTTTTGTCCCCTGTAATGATGGTATCAGTCATAACCCGGCCGAGAGTATTACGCCCGAAGATGCGAAAAATGGTTGTAATGTTTTGCTGCATGCCATGCTTGAAGCTGCTTGTTGAGTGCTCTGGTAAGTTTTGAAGTGAGTTCTTTACCTGCGGGCCAACAAATACGAAAGATTCATAGCCTGTGCCATGTTGTATTTTGTCAAAATATACAGATTGGCTAATCAAGAGAGAGGAGAATAATGGTGAACAAGCAAAGTGAACTGTCGACTGTCGGCAAAGCTGTTCATATGAAGAATGCCAGGGAAAAAGTCACTGGAGAATTAAAGTACGCTGTCGATTTTTCTGTTGAGGGGATGCTGTATGGAAAGATTTTGAGAAGCCCCCATGCGCATGCGGATATTTTGAAAATCGAAACTTCAAAGGCGGAAGCGCTACCAGGTGTTTTTGGCGTTGTCAGCCACGAAGATGCTCCGGGGTTGGAATGGAACGGCTGTTGGTTTAATTATAGGGGGGAAATTTTTGACGGAACCGCTCGCTTCGTCGGCGACGAAGTGGCTGCTGTCGCGGCGGTTAGTAATGATGTCGCCGAGGCCGCACTTGCCCTTATCGAGGTTGAATACAAGGTATTGCCGGCAGTTTTCGATCAGGTCAGTGCAAAATCAGAAACTGCCCCAGCTGTTCGTTCCGAGGATGAAAAAAATGCCTTGGAGCCTGTCGTTCATGCCTGGGGAACCCTTGATGATGGGGAAAAAGAAGCGGATATTATTGTTGAAACCGATATGAAGTTTGGTAGCCAGCATTACGCTCCGCTGGGGCGCAACGCAGCTGTCGCCAAATGGGTTGGGGGTAAGGTGACGCTGTGGACGGCTTCGCAAACCCCATCAGAGTTAAAGGACGGTATCAGTGAAGCTTTTGGGCTACCGCAAAACCATGTGCGGGTGATTGCGCTTCCTTCCGGCTCTTCCCTGGGACAGTGGTGGAGCAATAACTTTATGATGGTGACAGCGCTGCTGGCTAGAAAAGTCGGGAAACCGGTCAAGATTGAACTCGACAATGCGGAATGCATGGGTACGGTCAAGAAACGTCACTTGGAACGGACTCACGTCCGCATGGGCTGTAAAAAGGACGGCAGCCTGACCCTGCTCAATGCCGAAACACTGATCGACAACGGCGGTTACGGCGTCAAGGTCGATGTCGGCGGATGCAGTGTCGATTTGTGGGGCAAGGCGACCAACGGTAGATATTCCTGCCAGGGCGTTTCCACCAATCTGGTTACGTCCGGCTGTATGCGGGGTGTAGGTGATGCGACAACTGCATCCTGTGTCGAGCGTGCGGCGGATATGCTGGCGGAAAAAGTCAATATTGATCCGGTGCAGTTCCGCATCAAAAATCAGATCAAACCGGGGGACCCGATCCGGAAACTTTCCTCCCGTAAATTCATGAAATGTACCGAGGAAGAGTATCGAAAATTAATCTCCGAGGACATGAACAGAATGTGTCCAGAGTTGTTTCATATTTCCAGCGGTTCAACGGAAGAGATATTGAGGAAAGGGGCCGTCGCCATCGGCTGGGATGAAAAATGGAAAGGCTGGCGCACTCCTTATCAGGTGGAGGGTTCCAAACGCCGTGCCGTCGGCGCCGGAACCGCTATCCACTACTGCGGAACTGAAATGGAAGGGAACACCGCCGCCATCGTTCATCTCCTCAAGGACGGCAGCGCCAAGCTGAATGTCACCATCGGTCAGCATGGGTCCGGTGGTGAAACGACCCAGTCGCAGATTGCCGCGGAAACCTTGGGCATCTCTTTTGACAAAGTTGAAATCGAAGTGGGCGACACGGATACCTGTCCCTGGAGTCATGGTTCAATCGCCAGCAATACGACCTACCGTAGCGGTTTTGCGACCTGGAGCGCATGCGTTGACGCCAGGAACCAGCTTCTGGCCGTAGCGGCCAGGGACTTTTTTCAGACCGAACCGGATAAACTTGAGGTCAAGAATGGGCTTGTATTCGCAACCGGTGCTCAGGAAAAAAAGGTTTCTATTCCTGAAATCATGGAAAGCCACCGCGCCGATACCTTGTCCCCGCTCGACAGCATAACCGGCAGATCGTACCATCCCATGCCGCCTTCAATGGCATTTGCAAGACACTTTGCGGCGCATTTCGTCGATCTTGAAGTCGATGTTGAAACCGGAGCGATCAAGCTGCTTAATTATGTTGCCACCCAGGACAGCGGTACGGTCATTAACCCGAAGTTGCTCGGCAACCAGATTATCGGTGGGGCGATTCAGGGTGCGGGTTTTGCCATGTTCGAAGAGCTGGTTTTCGATAAAGAGACCGGAAAGGTTTTGAACGCCAATCTGCTCGATTACAAGGTGCTGCGCACTGTTGATTTTCCGTCACAACCGGAGATCCTTTTTGGGGAGTCATACGATCCGGTGGGGCCGTATGGAGCACGCTCCGCCGGGGAAACTCCGATTGCCGCACCCATCCCGGCAATAGCACAAGCCCTCTATAATGCGACCGGAGTCAGGGTCGATGTTCCCATGACGGCTGAAAGAGTATTGAAGGCATTGAATAAAATTTAACAACCGAGTGGAAACGCTTGGGATGACTAAAGATTATGAGGTGATTTTATGGATAACAATTTTGAATATTTGCGCCCTGAAAGCGCTGAAGAAGCTTGTGAACTAAAGGCTAAATACGGTTCGAAAGCTAAATATCTGGCCGGTGGGTCCGACCTGCTGCTTAAGTTGCGAAGTCGCGCCGCAGATTTTAACTGTTTTATCGACCTGACATTTATTCGCGGGCTGAATTTTATCGATGTGTCAGAAAATATGTTGCGCATCGGAACCCTGACTACCCTCGCGGATATTGAAAATGCAAGCCCGGATAATAGCTTGATTGCTTGTTTGGGAACCGCTGCAAAGCAGATGTGTACTCCCCAAACCAGGAATTATGCGACAGTTGGCGGAAACCTGTGTAATGCGTCACCAGCTGCCGATATGTCAGTCGTGTTTACTGCCCTGAATGCAAAACTTCGTGTCCTAGGCATGGCGGGGGAGAGAGAAGTGTCTGTTGACACGTTCTTCACCGGTGTCAGTCAGACGCAACTTGATGAAAATGAGCTGGTGACTGAAATATCCGTTCCTGTTCCGACGCTAAAAACTGAATCTGCTTTTGGCCGCTCGGGAAGAACTGGGGTTGATATTGCCCAAGTAAATACGGCGGTTTCATTGAGTGTTGATGATGACGGAATCGTTGCTGCGGTCAGAATTGCTATGGGTGCCGTTGCGCCTGTACCGATCCGCTCCCAAGCTGCGGAGCAGATGCTTTTGGGAATGAATATTTCCGGTGTTGACCAGGGTCTGCTTGAAAAGGTGAGTGTTCAGGCGGCGGCGGATGCAAAACCGATAACCGATATCCGGGCGTCGGCAGCTTATCGAAAAGAGATAACCAAGGTGTTGGTGCGCCGCTGCCTCGAAGAGATAATGGAAAAAATAGCAGGAGATAGATCATGACTAAATTAAATATCAATGGCCGTTTTCACGAGCTTGAGATTGCACCCGATGAAATACTGGCTGATGTGTTGAGAAACAAGCTTGGACTGTACGGTGTGCGTGTGTCCTGTGGCGAAGGGGAGTGTGGTTCATGCACTATTCTGCTGGACGGTAAGCCAGTTACATCGTGCCTGATGCTGGCAATTCAGGCTGAGGGCAAGGAGATTATAACAATTGAAGGCCTCAGTGATGGCGAGACACTTCATCCCATTCAGGAGGCTTTTATTGAAGAGCAGGGGTTCCAGTGTGGCTTTTGTACTCCGGGGATTATTCTGAGTACCAAGGCCTTTCTTGAGGAAAATTCGCAACCGAAGACAGAGGAAGTTTCCGAGGCTCTCACCGGGCACGTCTGCCGCTGCGGTGCCTATCCCTACATCATTAAATCCGTATTGAGCGCAGCAGAAAAATTGAAGGAGTAAAGTGTAGATTCCAAGTAATTATCCCCAGACAAAGATTGGGGGTAATTACTTGGAAAATTGTTTACAGAAAATTGTCTAGTTTGCTGCCGTCAACGTTTGTCAGTATTCATCTTACTTTTCCGCAAGGCTTTGTTACTCAGGGCATAGAAGCCAGTCAGTAGATAGACAACACTGCCAATAACATAGATCATACGAATAGAGACAAAATCAGAAAGCCAGGCAAAGAAAATACCGGCAAACATAAACATTGCACTGCGTAACATTTCCCGTGTCGCATAAACCCGCCCTAATTGCCCCCCTGCAACAGTGCTCTGCAGCAATGAATCTTGCGCCACGTCCCGAATAGCAAACGGTGGACCAAACACAAAAGCCCACGCCACTGCCATCCAGACCGTCTGGCTGCTGGCATAGGCAAGTGTAAACAGACCGGCAGCAAAAGCATTTATCACGATGATACGTCCGGTGTAACGTCGTAGCCAATCACCGATCGCCAGAGCAAAAAGAGAACCCAGGATCATACCCGCAAAATAACCCGTCGCCTGATAACCCCAATCGGCGGCATCACCCTGCAGTGCCT
>JAOZOH010000005.1 GCA_029933365.1 Desulfuromusa sp.
GTCAGTGTGGGACTTTCCACCTTAGTGCACTGTCCGAATTTTGGGAACCACCTCTCTTTTCAGCAATAAGACGCCCGACTTGGTACGCACTATCCAAACCAGAGGAAGACGCGTTACCCGCACCAATGACACCAATAATAATTTTTTTCCGCATCGACACAATCATAACCGTTTAGACATGGATAATTTCAACCGATCCTGCAGCCAGCGATTCCAATCCGTCAAGGATTCCCCATGGAGATGTTTCCACAACAACAACGGGCAGGTGGAGAGAGGAACTAAGATCTTCAATGCTCATATCATCGAGAAACAGTTGCCCACCATCTTTCAACATAACATCAGGTAGAAGGATTGCTTCACCCAAAGTCAAATTCTCTAGCTGACTTAATAAATCGGTGCCGGTCAATAAACCGGTTACAGTGATATCAGCGCCAAAGAAATCGTTATTAATTGCAATGACATTAAGATTTACCCCGGCCTTTAAACTAAGCTGTTCAGCAAAACCAACTAACTCATTTTGAAACAGACGGCCAGTTATCAAGGTAATACTATCCAATTCCAACGGCTCTGTTTCTTGCAAAACTTCCACTGCTTGTTGTCGAAATTGGGCAATCATGCCAACACCGTTTTCAATCTGATTGAAGTCCTCATAATCAACATAGGATGGTATTTTCTGTTCAGCCAATAGGTAGAATTCATCGGCAGGAAAGACAAGGCGACTATCGTGCTTAGCTAAAAATTTCTGTTGGTATTGATGAATCAATTCCAGACAGGCAGTCGCATCCTGCCACATTACTTTCTTTAATTGAGGCAATTTCCCTCGATATTGCGTCAATCCAACCGGAACAACAGCTAAAGAGGCAACCTGCGGATAAAGGCACGACAAATCTTCAATCGTCTGCTGTAGTGCCGCCCCATCATTGACTCCCGGGCAAAGCACTACCTGACAATGCAACTCAATTCCTGCTGAAGTTAAACGTTTAAGCAAAGGTAAAATTTCTGGAACCTTGGCGCTGAGTAATTTTTCACGCAGCACATGTTCGGTTGCATGAACAGAAATATACAGAGGAGAAAGTTTGTCTCGAATAATTCTCTGCAGATCGTTTTCATCCAGATTAGTTAAAGTTATATAGGAACCGTAAAGGTAGGAAAAACGATAATCCTCATCCTTAATATACAGCGTGTCTCGAAGCCCCTTGGGTAATTGATGGACAAAGCAGAAAAGACATTGATTGCCACATTGTTGCGGTCGAGGATGTTCAACCGTGAGGCCAAAATCTTCCTGTAGCTCCTTCTCTAGCTCAATCTCCCATAGATCATCGTTCTCTCGCAGTATTTCCAACACAAGATGATCTGTTTCTATAGTTAAATAATAGTCGATCAGATCAACTATTTCGTGGCCATTAATACTGAGCAACCGGTCACCAGCGAGAACTCCAAGTTCTGCAGCGTAACTATCTGATGTGACCGATTCAACTTTTAACATTCATATCTCTTTCACTAAACATGTTTCGTCTGCTATCTCTCAGATTGACCTGAAACCCGAATTGATTATAAAGGCTAGAAGCAAAAAACAGCAAGGGGCGGCACCACTGGCACCACCCCTTGGAAAAACAACCTATTTACTATAAGAAACTAATCACGCCCGCCATGTAGACGAAAATTTCCATCCGCTGAAGTAATTGAACTGACCGCGTGTTTGTAGATGAGAACATCCCCCCCACTTTCGGCTAAAATACAAAAGCTGTCAAAAGACTTTATATAGCCCTCCAACTTTTCCCCGGTCATCATAACCAGAGAAACCTTAACCCGCTCTTTACGAGCTTGATTCAAGTACTGATCTTGAATATTAAATGGTGATTTAGGCATGTCCGCTCCTTTAATGAAGTAAAAATTTTTCAATAGATTGTACTACTTTACCAGACTTCATTGAGGAATCAACCCAAATTATTTCTGCTTCTTTCCTGAACCAGGTCATTTGTCGTTTGGCATATTGGCGGGTATATTTTTGGATATCATCCAGCATCTGCTCTGCACTGATCTCGGTTTTTAAATAGCGTACAACTTCTCGATAACCAAGGGTTTGCAAGGCTTTCAAATCGAATGAATAGTCTCCCACCAGCCCCTTGACCTCATTGACCAACCCTGCGGAAATCATCTGCTCTGAGCGTTGATTGATCTGTGCATAGAGTTCCTCACGCAGAGAATCTGGAGCCAACTTCATGACACGATAGGGTTGTTCGGCAAAACAATGCTCAGCTTTTAGCTCGGAGAATTTCCGGCCACTGATGGCACAGACCTCAAGTGCCCGAACAATACGAATCGTGTTATTTGGATGAATCGACTCAGCAGCGGCAGGATCAACCTGCTGCAATTCTCTGAATAAACTACCAAATCCGTCAATCTGTTCACGTAGATGCAATTGTTTGCGCAGTTCAGGATTGCCATCGGGCAATCGAGCCAGTCCCCCCAACAATGCTCTGATATAAAGACCTGTTCCGCCAACAATACAGGGGGTTTTTCCCCGGGCTGAAATTTCCTGAATCAGCGGGCGTGCACGATCGACAAACTCAGCTACCGAAAAACTCTGATCAGGATCAATCAAGTCGATCATATGATGAGGTACAACCGCTCGCTCCCGAGACGTCGCTTTTGCCGTACCAATATCCATCCGGCGATAGACCTGTCGCGAATCAGCAGAAATTATTTCCAACGGAAGTTGTTCGGCAAGGGTCAAAGCCAGAGCTGTTTTACCTGAACCAGTTGGACCACAAATCACTAAGACAGGTATTTGTTCTGTTGCTGCTTGAACCATTATTGTCGCCTGAATAGACGTTCAACTTCAGTGAGCGTCATACGCTGCATCACCGGACGACCATGGGGACAATTCGCCTTAAAATCAATTTTATCAAGCTCCTGAAATAACGCTTTTATCTCAATCACAGCAAGTGCCTGATTGGCACGAATAACACTGTGGCAGGCCATCAGAATCAGAACTTCATCAATTGACTCACGTAACCGCCCAGTGCGTCCAATCCGTTCCAGCTCCAACGCCACATCAACGACCAATCCAGCAACATTTCTATCTCTCAACAACTGCGGGATCGCCTTCAAGGCAAAGGAGTTCCCCCCAAAAGGTTCAATCTCAAAACCCAGAACCTCCAGTTCATACTGATTAGCACCAAGGGCAGTGGCACTGTTAAAATCAAGTTCCAAGACTTCCGGGAAAAGCAATGTTTGGCTGGGTATTGTCCCTGCAGCATAAGCATGGCGTAATTTCTCAAAACCAACCCGTTCATGTGCCGCATGTTGATCAATCATAACCAGATCAGCACCATCCTGACAAAGGATATAACTCTGATGATATTGACCAAGTATCAGCAACCGGGCAAAGAATCCTGCCGCTTCACTCCCGGGCAGGACATATTGGGTAGCCGTAGCATCTAGATTTTCTGACCTCGTTTGTGGTGAAGATGAGTAAAATTGTTGTGCTCTTGCGCCACTCGCAATATTACTTTCCTGAAAATGCTCTACAGGCGGTATATATTGGGCAGCAGATTCATTAACTGCAGGGCTAGTCATTACTCCATTGACCAATTCATTTACCAGATGTTGTGGCGTCACTGAATCATTTTTTACCTTAATTTCGGAGGAATCGAAAGACTCCTTTTCCAGCCAACCTGCCGGACGAAGTGTCTGTTGCAGACTTAGCACAATAAAATCATGAACCATCGACTGCTCACGAAAACGGACTTCGTGCTTGGTTGGATGGACATTAACATCCACCTGTGCCGGATCTATCTGTAAAAACAGCACGACAACAGGATACCGCCCTTTCATCAGTAAATGCCGATAACCCTGCATAACTGCATGCTGAACGACCCGATCCCTGATATAACGCCCATTGATAAAAGTATAGATATGAGAGGCTGCCGAGCGAGTCAACTGCGGCTGTGAAATGAGTCCGGACAACTTCAGATCATCGCCATTCTGTTGCTCCAGAGGCAGTAAATCACGCAGCAACGATCTCCCCAACAATGCCGCAACTCGTTCCCTAACTCCCTTTTCACGTCGCAAATCAAGCATTATCCGCTCATTATGCTTTAAACGGAAACTGACTCCTGGATTCGCCAATGCTTGCTTGGTGACAACATCTGCGGCATGACCAAGTTCAGTTTGTTCTTTACGCAAGAATTTTTTACGTGCAGGTAAGTTGAAAAACAGATTTCTAACTTCGACAACCGTCCCTTGAGGCAGGCCAAGTTCAACAACATTTTTAATCTTGCCCCCCTCTGCATAAATCTGTTGCCCTAATCCGGTATCGTTATCACAGGTACTCAACCGCAACCGGGATACCGACGCAATAGACGCGAGAGCTTCACCTCTAAAACCCAAGGTGGTAAGAGCAAATAAATCGGTATCAGTACGAATTTTACTGGTTGCATGACGCTCAAAAGAGAGGAACGCATCCTGCCGGTTCATACCACAACCATTATCAGTAATCCGAATTAAACGTTTACCCCCCGCTTCCAGTTCAATCAGAATGTCTGATGCACCGGCATCGAGAGAGTTCTCAAGCAATTCCTTGACCACTGATGAGGGACGTTCAACAACTTCACCAGCAGCAATTTTATTGCATAATTCTTCGGGCAAAACATGAATTCTAGTTTGCATAGGCACTATTATGACTTTTCAGATAAAAAAAAGATAGCGGTCGAAATGTTACCCGACCGCTATCTTAACAATTATTCTAAACCAAGGAATGAACTCTCTAATTATTTTTCTTCCAGTCCATCAAAAATGATCTCGATGTCATCCAATTCATCTTCTGGTTCTTCCTCCGATACCAAAGTCAAACCAACTGTAGCCAAACCGAGATCCTCAGCTACATTATTGACAATTTCTGCAGTAATTTCTGTCCCGTGACGTAAATATGTTTCAAATAATGCATTATCACAGAGCGTATTTATCAACCTTGGAACACCACCGGAAAATTTATGGATCAACGTCAGAGCATCAGCATTGAAAGGTGAACTTTCACATTCGGCGACCTGGAGTCGATAGTCGATGTATTCCAACGCGGCATCTGCAGAAAGGGGCTTCAAAGTATATTTAAAAGCAACTCTCTGAGCCAGCGGGGCATCCAACTTCATAATATCGTCAAGTTCTGGCAGCCCGAAAAACACGATATTCAGGAGTTTTTTGTCAGGTATTTCTAAATTTAACAACCCACGAAACTCTTCCATCAGCTCTCGCGTTTGCAACATTTGCGCTTCGTCAATCAGTACAACGGCCTTACGCCCCTCTTTTTCGATTTCCAGCAAACGCTCATAAAGCTGTTTCAGCATCTTCAACGGGCTGGGATCAGGATTCTTCACCCCCAACTGCATACAGATACGGGACATAATCCATTCAGGGGTAATCGCAGAGTGAATCATCACCAATAATGATGATTCATATTTATCATAGGGAAGATTATCAAGCATTCGTCTGGCTAAGGTGGTCTTTCCAGTGCCGACTCCGCCAACTAGGACAGCCAACCCCTTATCTGAATCAACAGAATATTTCAGTCGCAATAAGGCCTGATTGTGTTGCTCACTATCGAAATAAAACTCATCATTCGGTGCGTTAGAAAATGGCTCACGAGCAAAATTAAAGTGGTCGGTATACCCCATGAATACTCCAAGGAAAAGCTAAGGATAAAACTACAGAAAGGAAATTCTCTCTTTATGCTCGTCCAGGATAACTTGAGAATCATCCTCGGCTATACCAAGAATATTTTTCAATGCAGAGATTTTATCCCTGACATCTCGATAATTCTTGTCCTGAGAAAAAACATCCTGATAACTGATCAATGCATCATTGGCACGTTCTGCACGTTCATAAAGCAAACCCAGTTCATAGCCAAGGTTCAATCGCTGAATCTCTTCCAAATGGGGAGAATCTAACGCCTGCTGGAACATCACCTCTGCATTATTAAAATCACCTTTGTCTGAAAAGCTGAGTCCTTTGAGTGTCTGGCAATCGACATAACGAGAGGGTTCCTTCTCCGCTTTTTCAAATTCACTGATAGCGTCATCCAGCAAACCCATTTCCCGATAAGCAATGCCGAGATTGTAATGTGATTCCATATCGTCAGCAGCAATCTGTTCATCAACATCAGTTTTAAAAACCTTTTCCGCAGAGTTTTTATCAGGCTGAAGTGCATCCAGACCAAAATCAAAATCCGCAAAACTCTCAGATAATGGGCTGACAACAGATGAAGCTTTGTCAGGAGCTGGTTTATCTTGTTCCTGGTTGAGCAGAGCTTCAATTTCTTCAAGCTTCTGCCGGCATTCGACAGAGTCAGAATTATAAGCCAGAATATCATGACACAATTTTTCGGCTTCTGCGTATAACCCTTGCTGAATGTAGAACTCAGCTTCCTCAAGATCGGCCTGCAAATTATGTTCAGTAGCTGGAACAGCCTCTGCTGAGTTCTCTTCTTCCATCTCAAAAGAGAATTCCAGGTCGTTACTCTCACCCGGGCTTAAATCTAAACTATCATCAATATTAAGTTCGATGATTGCATCAGAATCGGCACTTTCACCCGAAAAGCCACCATCGAGTGATGATTCTAACTGGAGATCGACGGCTTCATCCTCAATAACATCAAAGGTCAGATCGTCATTCTCTTCCAGCAGCTCCAGTTCAGTGTCAGAAACTTCAATATCTTCTTCAGCCGAGCCGAGTAGAATATCAGAGAGAGTTTCATCAAAAATCGGCTCGTCGGGCTCATCTTCCTGCTCGGAAATGATATCCAGAAGTTTATCGCCCTCGCCAGTATATTCATAAATTGAATCTAACGTCTGTAGAACAACAGTGTTATCGGCAAGTTTTTCCTTAAGGATCTCATAGTAATCCTTTAAACAATCTAAGCGATCTGCCTTAAAGAAGGTATCTTTCCACTCCTCCAACTCAGTCAATGCACGATCATATTGGGTACTGTCTATTTCACACTTAATCAACGATTCACGGATATCCAGATCGGTGGGATCCATGGTCAAGAGATGTTGGTAAGCATCACAAGCCTTGGTCCACTTTTCCAAATCAGCATAACCACGACCCAGCAGGCGGAGTAAATCTGGATCTTCGGACTTATCCTTTAATAAATTTTCCAGGATCGTGACACCTCTTTCGAAATCACTCTTTTCGTAGAAGGCTAGCGCCAGACCCATTTGCAATTTTTTATTATTCGGGTAGAGAGGTAAAAACATCTTGTAAAGCTTGAGAATCTTATCAAAATCACCCTTATCACTTAAAATTTCAAGAACCGCTTCCAGCTCAGCATAACCTTCATCTTCGCGCTCATTTCGGGCATAAACTTCAGCAAGTTTGACACGAACATTCAGGTTATTAAGATCAAGATCCCGCATCTTTTCCAGCGTCTTGATTTCATCAGCAATCATCCCGTTTCGACCGTAATAATCAACCAGATTGCGATACTCCGCCATAGCATTGCCCAACAACCCCTGCTTCTCATTCAACTCGGCAAGGCGGTGAAACAGGGCAATCTGACTGGGATCAAGGCGTTGCATCTGCTTATAGATAGCAATCGCTTTCAGGTAAAAACCGTTACTGGAAAAATATTTGGCTACAGATTCATATTGTTCATAGGCTTCAGTATTCTTGCTGGTACGCACATACAATTCTGCCAACTTTTGCCTTGAACGGACATCAGCGGGGTCCAACTCGACAATTTTGGCATAATCCTTTATTGCCTTGGCGACCTGCTTTTTCTTCAGATTCTTCTGTGCCGATTCCAGTAATTTATCTTTATTCGTTGCCAAGTAAAACTCCCAAAATAAGCTATTTACATAAAAATACAGGCTAAAAGATACGTGAAATATCCGTTTAGTGTCAAGTAAGACTAATGGCTTAAGCAGTGGCCATGAGTTTTATTAAAAATATTTCAAAAACAGGATAACACACTTTTAAAACAAAGAACAATAATGAATATTAATTTATTTAATTTTTCTCAATTTTCTAATTTCACTCTCCGTCAAACAACGGTAACACCCCGTCGCAACATCCGATAAATTCAGAAATTCCAAACGGATACGCTTGAGTCGGACGACTGTCAACCCAAGAGTTTCGCACATTCTTCGAACTTGTCTGTTTCTCCCCTCATGGATTGTCAATTCGAACCAGCAACTTGAACCGGTATTCCTCACATTTTCAACTTTGGCCGGTGCTGTTTTGCCATCCTCAAGAGCAAGACCTTGTTCCAGTTGTTTAACCATTCTCCCCGACAAAGATCCCCGGACTTTTACCAGGTAGGTTTTATCAATATGATGTCGCGGATGGCTAATCTGTTGTGCTAAATCTCCATCATTGGTAAGCAGCAACAAACCTTCAGTATTATAGTCCAACCGTCCAACAGGAAAGAGTCTCTGAGAGATACCGGAGATTAGATCGGTCACCAGACGTCGTCCCTCTGGGTCTTTAAGGGTTGAAACATAACCACGTGGTTTGTTGAGTAAAATAGTGATTTTCTCTTGCGCAGAAGCAAGGATCTTCCCATCAACTTGGACCTGATCAATAGCTAAATCGGCTCGGTCACCTAACTTCGCCGGGTGGCCGTTCAGAAGAATTTTACCCTCTTCAATCCACCTTTCGGCCTCTCTACGTGAGGCCATACCCGCTTGGGCAATCAATTTCTGCAATCGTTCTGCCATTACAATGACCCAACCTGCTCGGGATCCAGAGGTTCAGCCTCAGTTATTTCAGGATCTAAAGCGGCGAACTCTTTCAATGTCGGTAGATCGCTTAGATCACGCAACCCGAATAATTCAAGGAAATGACGACTGGTACCATACATCAGTGGACGCCCCGGAACCTCTTTCTTGCCGAGGATACGCAGCAAATTTTTATCCAGCAGAGTTTTCATCACTCCACCAGAATCAACCCCCCGCAAATATTCTATTTCGGCACGGGTCGCTGGTTGGCGATAAGCAATGATCGCCAAAGTCTCCAGCGCAGCTTTTGAGAATCTAGTGGCGCGGTCTTTGCTCAATTTTCGCAGCCAGGGGGCAAGTTCCACTCCAGTTCGGAACTGATAACCACCTGCAACTTCAACAAGGTAAAAACCGCGCTCGGCAGCAGCATAACTTTGTAATAACTGTTCCACAACCGGTCTGATAAGGGTTTTAGGTTGTTCTGTCAAGACGCACAACCGATCAAGCGATAAGGGGCCATCAGAAGCGAAGATAAATGCCTCAACAAGCTGCCGCAAATTATTCATAACCTAGCAGATCCTTTTCAGGAGAAATTTGTGCTAACTGGTCAGCAGGGATCTTCAAAGCCAGCCAGATCTCACTAAAGTCACTGACCTGCTCAACATTGACTATATGCATTTTCACTAATTCCAGAGTCGCTAAAAAAGTAACTATCAATTCATTGCGGGAAATTTTAGTTGAAAATATTTCCCGAAAGGAGAGGCGTTTTCTCTGTGCCAATTTTTCTGTAATACGATCGATATAAACTGCCACCGAAAGAGATTCGCGGATAACCTCATGAAAAGTCTCAGGAGGTTGCTCCTTTAACAATTGGTGAAAAGCATCTGCCAGTTGATATATACCTATTGCGACTTCGTTCTCTTCACTGTCACCTTCAATGAAATCGGACAACTGAAATTGACCAGCGAATATATCCCGCTCCAACTGGGGTAATTGGTGAAATAATTCGGCCACATCCTTGTAACGTTGATATTCCAATAATCTTTTAACCAACTCAGCACGGGGATCTTCCTCTTCCTCAGCGAGATCCTCACTCACTGGCAACAGCATTCTTGACTTAATATGTACAAGGGTAGCTGCCATCAGCAGAAATTCACCCGCAATATCCAGATCAAGTTGTTGCATCTGTTCAATAATTGTCAAATATTGCTCAGTAATCTCAACAATCCGGATATCATAGATATCCATTTCATGGCTTTTAATCAGATGTAATAAGAGATCTAGGGGGCCGGAATAGTTTTCTAAACGGATCTGAATTGCCATTTTTCAGTGACCAAACAAAAAACGGATAGCTTCTTGAACCAGCCGCGTTTCATCTCCGGCCATAAAAACAACCAGGAGGTTAATTATCGGTGCAAGGACCAGTGACCACACATCGGTAAAAAAAACCAGAAACAAAATCAGCACAAACCCGAAAGGTTCCAAGCGACCAACCAGTGCAGCTTGCCGTTCAGGGAGGATACCTGTCAAGATTCTCCCCCCATCTAATGGTGGCAATGGGATAAGGTTAAAAACACCCAAGAGGATATTAATATAAAGACTGAACCCCGCCATCATCTTAACTGGAGTGGTGAATTGAGTATAGGCTAGTGAAGTCCCAAAAGAACTCTGGTCAAGGAGTCCCAATCCCCGCAATAGCAGAGCAGACAGTACCGCTAATAATAAATTTGTTGTCGGCCCTGCGAGAGCGACCCAGATCATATCACGGCGGGGTCTGCGAAAGTTCCCTGGATTGATCGGAACTGGACGCGCCCAACCAAATCCAAAAATAAAAATAGCAATAGTCCCAATGGGATCGAGATGTTTTAACGGATTCAGAGTTAAACGGCCCAGCAAACGAGCGGTCGGGTCACCGAATCGTTCAGCAATATAGCCATGTGCCACTTCATGCAGGATAATTGCCAACAGGGCCGGCACCAGCATAATCGCAATTCTAGAAACAATTGTTTCCATGGATATTCAAAACTCCGAAGAAAACCTGAGGGAAGATAGTCAAAAGCAACTATTCAGTTTAATCGACAAGAGTAGCAGGGTCAACTAGGGGAAGAGCCAGCCGCGACAGAAAAGTTCTGCTTAACCAATAAAATCTCCTCTTCGCGAGTCCTCACCTCAAGATTTAGCCGGGCATTCAGCAACATTTTAAATATGTCCTGGAAATACCTTCCTGGTAAAAATCCAAGAGAAATAAGATCCGCACCATCAAGGATAACTTTTTCTTTGCGCAAATTGGTTATATACAGCGAAATCCATTGGCGAAATTTTTCATTCTCACTGCGAGCCATTAAATAGAGAATCACCTCAATAGAGAAGCCATCAAACCATGAATATATTTCACTATTCTGCGGCTCACCTTGACCATTTTTATGCCACCTGATCAATTTGAGAAGACGCTTTGCTGCCGGCAACTGTTCAATCAGCAGTACGTGGTCTTTTGTTTGCACCCCAAGCCAGCGACTCACCCTATCGACCCCTTTTTCCGATAAGTTATCGAACAGGCAAAGAAGGTACAACAACCAACGCTGGTAAGTTTCACCAGTATAGAGCAAGTCAAACCAGCTGCTGGCCCGTTCAGCAGCAACAAGCAAACGTCCGGTTTGCTGTTCAAAACGCAATTGGGGGTCGATAAATTTCAACAGATCAAACTGTTCCAAGCGAGCCAATGCTGATACCACCCGAGGCTCATCCAATATTTGTTCCAGTTCGTGCAGAATCCGCAAACCAGCAATTTTTTTGACCGATTTCAACCGGACAGCACTGCGCATTAACCGTTCGGTTTGCCGACCGATACAAAACCCCAGCCGTTGTTCAAAGCGAACTGCGCGAAATAACCTGGTTGGATCTTCAATAAAGCTCAGATTATGTAATACCCGGATCGCTTTATCTTTCAGATCCCGCTGACCGCCAAAAAAATCGAGCATTTGACCGAAGTTATCCAGGTTAAGTGATAACGTCAGAGTGTTGATGGTAAAATCACGCCGATAGAGATCATGTCGAATCGACGCATGTTCTACTCGTGGCAGTACAGCAGGTCGATCATAATATTCAAGCCGAGCCGAGGCGATATCTATTTTAAATCCATCTGAAAAAATAATGACGGCTGTGCCAAATTTTTCATGGGCACGCACTCGACACGATGTTGTTTTGGCAAAAGCATCCGCAAATTTGATTCCATCCCCCTCAACCACAACATCAACATCCAGATTAGGCTGCCGCAACAGCAAATCGCGGACAAACCCTCCAACCAGGTAAATTCGTAGACCAAGCTGATCGGCCACCTCCCCTAATTGTCGTAACAATATTTTTACCGATTCCGGCAATTGAGTTTCTATCAAGCGCTGTAGATTTTTCCGTTTTAATTGTAAGCCGTTCCGCTCAGGCAAACCTTGAAAGTCATCTGCCGGCAATTGTCGATCTCCCAGCATATAGCGGAGCAGATCTGTCCGGGTTACGACTCCGACTAAAGTCCCCGCATCAACAACCGGAATGCAGCGCTGATTGTGCTCAATGATCCCCTGTTGCAACTCAGACAAAGAGGCTTCAGGTGACACCAGTTGAAAATCGGTGTTCATCATTTCACTGACATTCATTTTTAATAACTTATGATGAGCAGCCTTTTCAACCACTTGACGGGTAATGATCCCAACAACCTGCTGCTGTTCATTCAGGATAGGAATGGCATTAAAACTAAAACGGGTCATCAATGCCCGCGCAGCACCTAAGGTTGAACTGCCAGGTAACGTCTTGACCGGTGCGGACATCAAATGACGAGCTTCGCAACGCGAACGAACATGCTTGTGGAGTAATTTTTCTATCTGATCAAGCAATTGTGCCAAGGGGAGATCTCGGACAGTCGCTGAAGCGGCAAAAGCATGGCCACCGCCACCAAACTCCTGAAAAAACTCGCCAATATGCACCTCTGGGATCCGAGAACGGCCAACCAGAAAAATCCGATCTTCCATCCGCACAGCAACAATCAACACATTGAGATTTTCAATATCCTTAAGTTTATGGACCAGACTTGAGATATCACCGACATAATAATCAATGGAGGCATAAGCAATAGCAATCTCTACACCATTGACAATTATTTTCTGGCAAGATTTCAGTAATTCATTGAGCAGATCAACCTGTTCGGAAGTCATTTCCCGAACCAGAAAATCTGCAACGGTATTCAGATTTGCGCCATGCTGCAGCAAAAATGCAGCAGCCTGAAAATCAGTGGGAGTAGTCCCGGAAAAAAGCAGATGACCTGTATCTTCGTATAAACCGAGCATCATCATGGTAGCTTCATCGGGCGTTGGCACAATCTCCCGCTCCATAAACAATTGTGTCATGATAGTCGTCGTTGCACCCACTTCCTGAATAAATTCAACTTGCCCCTGAATAGAATGTTCATCAGTGGGATGGTGATCGTAGATATGAATTTCCAGGTCGGGTTTCTGGAGGATTTCAGCAAATTGACCAATTCTGGTTGCACTGTGCACATCAACAAGAATTAACCGCGTAACTTCACTCAAATTAATATCGCGAATCCGCTTAACATCATAAGCGTAGAGGGTGCTGTGCAGTAAAAAATCTCGCAGACCACGCTCTTGACCGCCGGGGAAGACCAATAAGGCATCAGGGTAGAGTCGCTTCGCCGCAATCATGGCACCGAGGCCATCAAAATCAGCATTTACGTGGGTCGCAATAACGTCCATAAATGCTACAACTCCAGAGTACCTATCAGGTCATTAATATCAGTAATTGCCTCTTCCCGGCAGAAATCTTCCAGACCCGCAATAATTGTTTCCATGGCATTTGGATCGACAAAATTAGCAGTTCCAACCTGAACCGCCTTGGCTCCTACAATTAAAAATTCCAGGGCATCCATTGCGCGGGAGATACCGCCGATACCAATCACTGGCACTTTAACCGCCTGAACCACCTGATGGACCAGTCGCACCGCAATCGGTCGAATTGCCGGGCCGGATAAACCACCAATAGTATTGGCCAGACGCGGTTTGCGAGTTTTGACATCAACCGCCATTCCCGTCAGGGTATTAATCAAACTCAAGGCATCCGCCCCGGCATCTTCAGCAGCCCTGGCGGTAACCTGGATATCGGTCACATTGGGAGTCAATTTAACAATCAACGGTTTTGTCGTCCGTTTACGCACAGTTGATACCGCCGCAAAGGCAGCTTTTGGATCAGTACCGAAGATAATTCCACCATGCTTAACATTGGGGCAGGAAATATTCATTTCCAGAGCAGCAACCCCCGGAACATCTTCTAAACGGGCAGCAACCTCACCATATTCATCTTGGGTGTTACCAAAAAAATTCACAATAACCGGAGTATCAAATTGTTCAAGAAATGGCATCTTATGCTGGATAAAAGCATCCACACCGACATTCTGTAGACCGATAGCATTGAGCATACCGCTGACCGTTTCACAAATACGGGGGGTATTATTACCAGCTTTGGGGTTGAGTGACATCCCCTTGGTCACAATAGCTCCCAGCTGGTTCAAATCGAGATAGGGAGCATATTCTTCACCATAGCCAAAGGTCCCTGATGCCGGCATCACCGGATTCTTCAATTTGATCCCAGCTATTTCTACGGCCATTTGAGGCTGCAACACTTTGCGGTCAGGCCTGATCATTTACAGCCTCCATTTCCCACAGCTTTAATTTCAGCTTTGTTCCAATCAAGCTCTTCAGCTTTAAAAACAGGGCCACTTTTACAAGTACAAAGGTAACGGGGATCAATCTCAGTATGCCCCACCCCTTTAACCACACAACCGAGACAAGCTCCAACCCCACAGGCCATTAAAGCTTCAAGTGAAACTTGTAAGGGGGTTCCACGCTCAGAACAGATTTTTTGCACCGCTTCAATCATCGGCATCGGTCCACAGGCAAAAACTGTAGAATTTGGGTATTTATCCAGTTTTCTCACCAGCACCTGGGTTACCAACCCCTCTTCCCCCAAACTTCCATCTTCAGTTGATACATAGGTTTCAACACCAAGCCGCTCAAATTCTGTCACCGTAATAATATCATCCCGGGTACGTCCCCCCATCAGTAACCGTACCTTGGAGTTTTCAACCAGTTTTTCCGCCAACGAATAGAGAGGCACCAGACCTATACCACCACCAACGAGAATCTTCTCTTCGGCAGGTTGTCCAAAATCAAACCCCTCCCCCAATGGTCCCAACAATTCAACGGGGTCGCCCTGATGGAGCCTCTGCATAATTTCGGTACCGCTACCAACAACTTTATAAATAAGCTCAATAAATTCCTTCGCTGGCATATTATCGCAATCAGCCGGCATGAACCCAACCCGAAAAATTCCAAATGGGCGACGCAATAAGGGGGGCAAAGATCTCTGCACACGAAACATGACAAATTGCCCTGGCTTGGATAAACGACTATAACCAGGAGCCAGAATCCTCATGCGAAAGTAGCCAGGCGATATCTCCTGATTTGACAGGACAATCGTCTTGAGATTTCTCATCAATTACTCTCCTCAAATTCTTGATCATTAAAAACTTTCACCAGAATAAGGGCGTCTTCACCATCCCGATAGTAAGCTTTGCGAATGCTGTCTTGTTTAAATCCATGGCGTTGATAGAGCGTAATTGCTGCCTGATTTGCAGCCCGAACCTCGAGCCAGGCTGAAGACAACTTAGCGGGCAAACAACGCTGAAAAGCCTGTTCTAATAACTGTGCAGCAACCCCTTTTCGCCGTAATTGAGGTGCTGTTGCCAGATTCAAAATCTGCATCTCTCCAGCGATTAACCAATAACAGATGTAGCCCACAATCTTATTTTCAATTTCACAAATAAGTAGCGATGCGACAGGATTCTCTAGTTCCTGAAAAAACTGTTGGAACGACCAGGGATGTGCATAGCAATTCTGTTCAATGTGCAAAACAGCATCCAGATCTGACGCAGAAATCAACCTGATGCTAGAATTTTCTATTGCCATATCAGATACCCGGACAGACTATTTGCAGGTGTGTGTTAAAATTTACTGCACGGTAGAAAAATCCTGTTAAAATTGATGCACTCGCAAAAATGAATCAGATGGTTAAGCAAAAATTTCGTCCCGCAAGGTGTAGTGGTTTTTCAAGGACGAAGGCATACATATAGTATGTCAAGATCTTGAAAAACCACTGCAACACCGTAGGACGGACTTTTTTACGACGCCATCAAAATTAACATATTTCAGCCACCCAATACAGTTAAAGATAGAGAACTAAGCAGAATATTCCTTTAGCTTGGATCAGTGAGTAAGTGGCGAATAAAGAGTGTAAGTGCTTGGATTGAATAATCGTTTCAAAAATCTAAGCTGCACCCAGGGGTTCAGCGGTGATTTTTGAAACACTTAGGCAATTCAATGACTTGTGCTATTTGCCGTCGAGTATTCACTGATCCAAGTTTAGCTTAAAACTATTTTTCCAATATTGACAAGCCACACTTCGGGTGGTCTAATGCCGACCATTTCACCAATCAAGGAGTCTAAATTGAGCGCCAATAAGCCGATCACTTATAAAGATGCCGGGGTAGATATAGATGCGGGAAATCACTTTGTTGATTTGATCAAACCACTGGTTAAACAGACAAGCCGTCCTGAAGTTCTCTCCTCCATCGGTGGTTTTGGTGGGTTGTTTTCACTTAATAGTAGTAAATACCAACGACCTACATTGGTCGCAGCGACAGATGGTGTCGGCACTAAACTCAAACTTGCTTTTATGTTAGACAAACACGATACGGTTGGAATTGATCTGGTCGCAATGTGTGTCAATGATATTATTGTTCAGGGGGCGGAACCACTATTTTTTCTTGACTATCTGGCTACAGCCAAGTTAACTCCAGAGCAAGCGGTTGAAGTGATTAAGGGGATCACCGAAGGCTGCAAGCAAGCCAACTGCGCATTGCTGGGGGGTGAAACAGCAGAAATGCCCGGCATGTATGCGGGTGGTGAATATGATTTAGCAGGATTTTCCGTTGGAGTCGTCGACAATGATAAAATCATCGACGGTTCAACCATCACAACAGGAGACCAGATCATTGGGATTGCTTCCACAGGATTACACTCCAATGGTTTTTCCCTCGCGCGGAAAATCTTTCTGGAAACGCTACAGCTCGATTTAGCCTCTCAGCCCAATGATCTGGATAAATCTCTGGGAGAAGAATTACTCACCCCAACCCGGATTTATGTCAAAAGCATCCTCAACCTGATCAGAGACTTTGAAATAAAAGGAATTGCCCACATTACCGGAGGAGGTCTTCTGGAAAATATTCCCCGCGTTCTGCCGCGCCATTGCAAGGCCATTATCAACAAAAGCAGTTGGGATAAACCGGTCATTTTCGAAATGCTACGGCAAGGTGGAAATATTCCAGAAGATGAGATGTATCGAACCTTCAACTACGGCATCGGCATGGTTCTGGTGGTTTCAAAGGACGAAGCTGATGATGTCATCGGTCGCCTTGCTGGGCTGGGAGATCGGGCCTATTTAATTGGTGAGATAGCCCCAGCCGAAGCACCTTCGGTGGAGCTCATCTGAACCGACACTAACGGTTACAACTGGCAGAAAAAATGTCTTCGAAACAAAAATTACGCTTGGCGGTTCTGGCTTCGGGCGGCGGCACAAATCTACAGTCAATTATTGACCAATGCCAGCAGGGATTGCTGGATGCTGAGATCAAGCTGGTCGTCAGCAACAATCCTGGTACCGGAGCTCTTGAGCGAGCCGAACAAGCCGGAATAAAAAATATCTGCGTCAACCACCGCACGTTCAAGAGGCGGGAGGATTTCGACCAGGCTGTCGTTGCGGCTCTAAAAGAGGCCGAAACGGAGTTAGTAGTTCTGGCCGGTTTTATGCGGATTATTTCTGCGGTTTTCCTGCAAGCTTTCCCACAGCGGATCATCAACATTCATCCTGCATTATTACCCTCTTTTCCGGGATTACACGTCCAGCAAAAAGCCCTTGACTACGGTGCAAAATTCTCCGGCTGTACTGTTCATTTTGTTGATGGTGGAGTCGACACCGGTCCGATTATTGTCCAGGCGGTTGTCCCTGTATTTGCTGATGACACTGAAGAGACCCTTGCCGCTCGCATCCTGGAGCAGGAACATAAAATCTACCCCCAGGCTATCCAGTGGTTTGCCGAAGGACGGGTAAAAACAACCAAGCGGCAGGTACAAATTTTAAACTGTAAGAATGTGGAAAAGGCTCTGATTAACCCTCCCATATACCAAGAGGAAGAATAGTTGCTATGCGACCCATACTTGTCAGCAGCTGCCTCCTTGGGTTGAAAACACGCTACGATGGAACCGATAACTATTGCCAGGCTGTGATCAATTATATTGAGACCAATCAGCTCACCCCGATCCCTGTTTGCCCAGAGCAATTAGCGGGGCTAACAACCCCTCGTCCAAAATGCTGGTTCAGCTGTGGCGATGGGCTGACTGCTCTTTCCGGGCAAGGCAAACTCTGTGATGAAGAGAACCGTGATGTCACTGATATTTTCATCCATGGCGCAGAAGAATGCCTTAAAATCGCCCAATTAACACATTGCAAACAGGCTATTTTACAGCAACGGAGCCCTTCTTGTGGGTCGAATAATATTTATTTGAATGAAAAGTTGGTTGATGGGGTTGGTGTGACCACCGCATTACTAAGAGAAAAAGGTGTTAAGGTCTTCAGTAATGACAATTTACCACCGCAAAAAACCTGAAATCATTTGCATCTGAAAACCAGATATGCTAGTAATGCGCGTTCGAAACTTTCAGGAGGATTGATAAGATGTCTAAGCAATGTGAAATCTGTGGGAAAAAACCTGTAACCGGAAATAATGTCAGCCACGCACACAATAAAACCCGGACTGTGTGGAATCCGAACTTACAAAAAATGCGGGCCGTAGTTGACGGTTCGGTCAAGACGATAAAAGTCTGTACCCGTTGTATCCGTTCCGGTAAGGTACAAAAAGTCGTTTAAATTACACGGACATAAGAATTCAAACTGAAAGGGATAGTTATTTAAACTATCCCTTTTTCACGTTATAAATTGATCCCCGATTAGCCCAGATATACAACAGCGTCAATCTCAACCAATGCTGCCTTGGGTAAAGCTGCCACCTGCACGGTGGCTCTTGCCGGAGGAATCTCTCCGCAATAACCAGCATAAATTTCATTAACAACAGCAAAATCACCCAGATCGGCCAGATAAATTGTTGTTTTGACAACAGAGTTAAAATCAACTCCAGCGCCATACAGAACCTGCTGTAGATTTTCTAATGATTGGGTCGTCTGTTCCTTGATACCACCTACAACCAGCTCTCCGGTTCCAGGGACTAATGGAACCTGACCGGAACAGTAGATGAAATCACCAGCTTTTATCGCCTGTGAATAAGGGCCAATCGCTGCCGGGGCCTTTGTTGTTGCAATTTCAGTTAACGCCATAATAGTATCTCCTTCATATTATTGTTTACAATTCTACACAGTAAATCCTTCAATTTTTAATCCGCTCAACCCTGATCACACCTTTAACTTTCTTTATTTCTCGAATCACACGATTCAGATGTTCAAGATTCTCAACATCGATTTCAAATAGATTCGTCCCTTTCCTGTCTCCACGCGCATGAACACTGGCACTGCAGATATTTGCATCAGCATTGGCAATCGCCCCAGAAATACCCACAAGCATCCCTTTTAGATCGGAACAAATCACCTGTATTTTTACCGGTCGCGTCGTCTTACGCTGCATATCCCATTCAATATCTACTCTGCGCTCCGGCTCACTGGCGAGAACTTGAGGACAATTCTTGGCGTGAACAGTCAAACCACGCCCGCGGGTAATAAACCCGGTGACCGGTTCTCCAGGGAGAGGGTTACAACAATTGGCAAAACGGACCATCACATTATCGATACCACCAATTAAAATAGAACTTTGTGACTTGCGTCGGGAGAACTTTCCAAGCACCTTGCCCAGTGTCCCAGGCTTCTCGGCCTGTTGTTTGAATGCCCCCTTCGGTAGTGTTTGAGAAACCATCTGCCCGGCAGAAAGTTTTCCATAACCAATTGCGGCAAAAATATCTTCAGCTGACTTAAAGCCCAACTCGCAAACTGCCTGTGAAAAGCTCTCCAGCGCCATAGCTCTTTTCATGCTGTATTGATGTTTCCGTAGTTCTTTTTCAAACAGTTCTCGACCTATCTCAATACTTCTATCGCGCTGTTCCGTCTTAACCCAGTGCCGAATTTTATTTCGCGCCTTAGGTGTTTTTACAAATGAGAGCCAATCTTTACTTGGGGTCTGATGCGCTGAGGTCAATACCTCCACAATGTCGCCATTTTTAAGCACAGTCTTTAAGGGAGAAAGCTTGCCATTGATACGCGCACCAACACATTGTTGACCGACATCGGTATGTACAGCATAGGCGAAATCGATGGGGCAGGACCCTTGCGGCAATTCCTTCACATCACCATTGGGCGTAAAAACGTAAACTTCCTCGGGGAAAAGATCAATAAAAGAGGTATCTGATGCACTCCATTCGGTACTGACATCGCGCTGCCATTCCAGAACCTGACGGAGCCAGTTGAAGCGCTGATCGTCCCGACCGGTCACAGCAACAGCACCACCTTCTTTATATTTCCAGTGAGCAGCAATACCCTCCTCGGCAATTCGATGCATTTCACGAGTGCGGATTTGGATCTCCATGCGCTCGGCAAACGGGCCAATCACTGTTGTGTGCAAAGATTGGTACATATTTGTTTTTGGCATGGCGATGTAGTCTTTAAATCGGCCCGGAATTGGTTTCCAGGTAGCGTGAACCAAACCTAAAACCTCATAACACTCCCGTACAGAATCAACCAGGATCCGGAATGCTGTCAGGTCATAAATCTGATCAAGACCAACACCGGTCCGTTCCATCTTGCGGTAAACTGAGTAAAAATGTTTAAACCGTCCGCTTACTTCACCCTGAACGCCATTTTGCTCCAACAGTTTACAAATTTCCTCACGGACATTCTCGACATATTCAACACGTTCCTCTTTATGTGCGGTGATCCGCTGAGCCAGCGCTGCATATTTTTCAGGTTCAAGAACCTTTAAAGCTAAATCCTCCAATTCACCTTTAAGCCAACTGATTCCTAAACGATTAGCAAGGGGCGCATAGATCTCTAAAGTTTCTCGGGAGTAGGCAACCTGTTCCAACTCCTTGCGATAATCAATATTTCGCATATCACTCAAGCGATCGGCCAGGTAAACCAGAATCACCCGTAAATCACGCGCCATCGCCACAAACATTTTACGAAAACTCTCAACTTGCTGCTGATTACTTTGGCGATATGGAATGCTGCTGATTTTTTTCCCGGCTTCGATTAAGTTGAGAATTTCCTCACCAAACTCAGCGGACAATTCATCCCTGGTTACCCGTCCCGACGTTAAAGTATCGTGCAGGATACCGACAACCAATGTAGTTTCATCAACTTTCAAGCGAGCAAGAATGGAAGCAACTTCAAGGGAGTGTTGAAGATAATCGAGGCCTTCGGGAGCTTTCTGGCCATGGTGAGCACGAAGACAAAAATCACGGGCACGGATCAGAAGGTCCCGATCCGCCTGAGAGTCATAACCCTGCAGTTGCTCAATAATATCTTCTATTGTGATCATAGATGTGTCCGGAAGGAGGATATCCAACCCAACGAGCAGATAGGTCTTACGCAAAAACCATCTTTCCCCTACTGTCCAATAAGAGAAAGATGGGAATCATTAGCTTTTTTTAGTGGGTATTACAAACTCAATACGGTTTGCAGCAATTTCACGCAAAGCAACAACAATTTTCTTGTTCCCAGACTTATTTTCAATTAATGGTTCTGCCCCTTTATATAATTGTTTGGCGCGCTTTGCAGCGACCATTGCCAACAAAAAACGATTGGGGATTACGTCAAGACAATCTTCTACGGTTACACGTGCCATCTATTTATCTCCCTTTGTAGTGAATTTATCCAAAAGATGCGCTGCTCGGAAACTACGACACCTTTCTGCAGTAACAATTGCTATTATTCTATCTCTAGCAGATATTATATCATCATTGACAACTAAATAATCATACCAATGGGCTTGCAAAATTTCCTGTTCTGCATTTTTCAAGCGCCGCTGGATAACATTTTCGTCATCAGTCCCACGATCACGTAGACGTTTTTCCAATTCAATATAATCAGGAGGAAGAATGAAAATAAACACTCCCTGCTGATAATTTTTTTTGAGTTGTGCAGCCCCCTGGCAATCGATATCCAGCAGCAAGTCAATTCCCTTCCCTGCTGCATCTTGCAATGTTTCCAGCGAAGTTCCATACAAATTACCATGAACTTCAGCCCATTCCACCAATTGTTGCTGCTTTATCTTGTTCTGGAAAGCCTCCGGATTGATGAAATGATAATCCAAACCATCTTGCTCTCCATCCCGTTTCTGCCGAGTTGTAAACGATATAGATTGACTTAAATCAGGTAAACTGTCAATCAATTCTCGACAAAGAGAGGTTTTTCCTGCACCAGAGGGTGCTGACAAAACAAATAGAATTCCCTCTTTTTGCTTGAAATTATTCAATATTTTGTACCTGCTCACGGATTTTTTCCAACTCAGCTTTGAGTGTCACCACATGTCGAGTCAGGGTTGCATCGTTAGATTTTGAACCCATTGTATTAGTTTCACGATTCAGTTCCTGAACCAGAAAATCAAGCTGCCGGCCAATCGGCTCTTGCTGTTGTAACAGATCTTGAAACTGACTGAGATGACTATTGAACCGAGTAATCTCTTCACTTATATCACAACGATCTGCAAAAATGGCTATTTCTTGAGCAACCCGTTGCGGGTCACCACCATTTTCCTGCAATCGTGCCAGTCTATCCCGTAACTTCTGCTGCCATTCAACGGGAACCAGAGCAGCCGATTGTTCGATCACCTCAACCGATTGAGACAATAAAGACAATCTTTCTTCTATATCAACTTGTGTCGCCGCCCCTTCTTTCTGACGCATCTCCTGAATGGAAGTTAGTGCCTTATTGATTGCCGAGGAAAGACATTTCCATAGATCATCCCGAGCAAACTTGACGTCTTCTAGAACCAGGACATCTTTTTGTCCGGCAAGAAATTCCAAACTGATTTCACCAGACAGGCCAGACACATCCTGCAAATCCTTAAAAGCCTCTATATATGCCTTGGCGACTTGCTGATCAACAACCGGCTTATTTGTAAGCTGAGCTGTATGATCCTGAGTAATATATAAATCTATTTTCCCACGTTTTAATACCGCTAACACCAGCTTTTTAATATCACTCTCAAAGGATGCTAACATGCGGGGAGATTTAATATTTATATCACCATAACGATGATTAACCGCTTTAATTTCTACAGAAAAAGACAAACCATCATTCTGTGTCTGTCCACGACCGTAACCGGTCATACTTTTGATCATAAATCGAAGACTCCTGATTTGAGTTATAAGTAGCCATTGTTTTAACGAAACGCTGAGCACAACAAAGCTCAATTGTCACAATAGCCAGGGGAATCTGTAAACTATTTCAGCACAGAAAATGGGGAAAAGA
This sequence comes from Desulfuromusa sp., assembly GCA_029933365.1. The sequence continues at coordinate 23,366 of JAOZOH010000005.1, forward strand.
TTTCTATGCTTCGCCCCAAAAGGTTAATTCCGGCTCTTCTTCCAGTAACTTATGCTTCTTGCATAACTGGAAGAAAAGTTGCAGCCCCTGCAAATGATCTTTTCCCAAACGGTAGTCAATTGTATTCCAATAATCGACAATCGTCGCACTATCCAACCCGACTCTATTGGCAACATCAGCCACAGCGGGATAGGGGTCATTGATTACTTGCTCACGTGAGGCCATTAGCTGCCCTCCTAAATCAGCCAAATTCTCAGAGAATTTAGCAAGAGCTCTACGGTCTATCATCCAGAGGGCAAAAACAAATGGTAACCCGGTTTTTTGCTGCCAGATTTCTCCGAGGTCAAAAATTTGCATTCCAGGGGGACACTGATGTGCAAGGGATAAAGCCCTGTCGCCAATAAGCAAAGCGGGTTTACTCTCGGCAATTAAAGTCTCGATGGGAATATCTGGAACCACATCTGTGACGTCTTGCATAGCGAAGAATTCACGAAAAATCACCCGTAAAAGATTGATCGATGTTGCCGACTCACCAGTTATAGCAATTTTCCGTCCGGATAATTCAGTTAAGTCAACTGGAGAAAAAAGGAGAACGCTTTTAACCTTGCCAACAGATGATATCGAATGATTTGGAAGCAACAGGTAATTTTGCCAATTACGAGCATATTCAAATGATGATGAGGGGCTAACATCCAGTTGACCACATTGCAACATCCAATTCAACTCAGAGGGGACACCAGTTATAAATTTGCCCTGAAAGCCATTTTTTTTAAGATGATAAAAAAATGGCACACAATTTAAATAGGGGATATATCCCATTGTTAATGCTGCTGGTGACTCCATAATTCATAAGTCCATCAACTAACAACAGGCAGGAAGCTATCCCGCCTGTCACTCAAATTCTATCTAGCTGGAGGCTGTTGACCTTTACAAGAATCTACTGCGCAATCGCCTGACCGGTTCATATTTCCGCATATTTTCGACAAAAGCGGTGCTATTCGCTCTCAAATCTGCGGAAATCTGCCCTCGAACAGTCAATTTCTCGCTACGATTCGCAAAAGCCGACAGGCTCCTAGAGTTGGTTAAACCTTAATTCTCTCCAAAAAATTTGTGTCAAAATTCCCATCGTTGAATTCTTTATTCACCATCATTTTCTGATGAAATGGGATCGATGTTTTGATTCCCTCAATAATATATTCATCAAGAGCGCAGAGCATCCGCTGTATTGCTTCTTCGCGGGTTTCTGCATGGACAATCAATTTTCCTATCATCGAATCATAATGAGGCAGAACAGTGTACTGATCGTACATCGCACTTTCTACCCGTACTCCCATCCCTCCCGGGGTGTGATATCCAGTAATTTTTCCAGGAAAAGGGGTAAATTTTTCAGGATCTTCTGCATTGATCCGACATTCAATGGCATGTCCGCTGATTTTAATATCTTCTTGTTTGTAACGCAACGGTAGACCCGCAGCGGAATTGATCTGTTCTTTAACAATATCCACACCCGTCACCATCTCAGTGACTGGATGCTCAACCTGTACCCGGGTGTTCATTTCCATAAAATAGAAACTGCCATCAGTATCAAGTAAATACTCCACGGTTCCTACACTGGAATAATTAACAGCTTTAGCAGCATCTACAGCGCAGGATCCCATTTTTTCACGCAGCTCCGGAGTTAAAACTGGACAAGGAGCCTCTTCAATCAATTTTTGATGACGACGCTGAATGGAACAGTCCCGTTCTCCTAAATGGATAACGTTGCCGTGTTTATCCCCCAAAATCTGAATTTCTACGTGGCGGGGATGTTCACAAAACTTTTCAATATAGACATCTGCCTTACCAAATCCCGCCTGAGCCTCGGTCCGAGCCGTTGCCAAAGCGTTACCTAATGAGGCTGGAGAGTGAACTATTTTCATTCCTCGGCCACCGCCTCCGGCAGAAGCCTTGATAATGACCGGATAACCAATTTCATCAGCAATCCGCTGTGCCTCTTCTACTGTTTCTATACTCTCATTTGTTCCCGGCAGAATGGGAACACCCGCAGCAGTTACAGTCTGACGGGCACTGATTTTATCACCCATCCGTCGCATATTATCCGCCGTTGGACCAATAAAAGTGATCCCACACTGTTCACAGATCTCTGCAAATTCAGCATTTTCAGAGAGAAAACCATACCCGGGGTGAATAGCGTCAGCATCGGCGATTTCAGCGGCACTGATAATCGCCTTCATATTGAGATAACTATTGGCACTAGCTGCAGAACCAATACAGATACTTTCATCTGCCAAACTGACATGCAGAGCGTCATGATCTACATCTGAATGGACAGCAACAGTCTTAATCTCCATTTCTTTACAGGCACGGATAATCCGCAAGGCAATTTCACCACGGTTTGCTATAAGTATTTTATGGAACATCTTTTTTTGACTCCTGAATTGATTACACTCGCAAAAATCACAAGATGGGTCATTGTCAGCCCTTCAATTCTCTGCTAGATCAAAGTCGCTCAACAAGGAAAAGTGTTTCACCAAACTCAACGGGAGTCGCATCATCTTTGACGATCTCAATAATCTTGCATTTAAATTCTGCCTCAATTTCATTAAATAATTTCATTGCTTCAACCAGACAGAGAGTTTGACCCACCTCAACAATATCTCCGACTTTAACGAAAGGGGCAGCCTCAGGTGAAGGTTTACGGTAGACGGTACCAACCATTGGGGACGGAACGGCATCGTACTTATCATCGGCGGCAGAAGTCGTTATAGCCGGCGCTGCTGCAGCAACCGGAGAAGCTGGCATCGCAGAAGCCACTGGCGCAACAGGGGCGGCAACCTGCACAAACTCTTTTTCTGTCCCCCGCTTGATGTGAATTTTCCCTTCCAGATTTTCCATCTTAAATTCAGTAATATCAGTATCCGTCACTAGTTTGATGAGACTTTTCAGATCTTTTAATTCCATTTTTTCCTCCTGAAAAACTTTCAGATTTTTATTTGCGTAAATTGTTTTGGGATTGAAGTCAGCGCCTCAAAACCTCCTGCAGTCACAACAACAGTATCTTCTATACGGACGCCACCGACATCGGGGATATAAATTCCCGGTTCAACGGTAATAACCATCCCCGCTAACAGCCTTTGCTCCGAACGGGCTGAAACGGCTGGGTATTCATGAACATCCAGACCAACTCCATGTCCCAGGCTGTGACCAAAATAATCAGCATAGCCTTTAGAGGCGATATAATCTCGAGCAACAGCATCCAAATCACATATTGGCATTTCCGGTTGAATTGCTGCAAGAGCTAAATCATGAGCTTCTAACACAATATCAAAAATTTGTCGAAGTTTTCTATCAACTTCGCCAATTGCCAAGGTTACAGTCTCATCTGAATGGTAACCATCGACCCGGGTACCAAAATCAATGGTAACCAAATCTCCAGCAACCATTTTCTTTTCACTAGCCACACCATGGGGTAAAGCACCACGTATGCCTGATGCGACAATAAAATCAAAGGCATTAGCCTCCCCGCCAAATCGCTTCAAGGCAAATTCTAACTCTAAGGCTATTTCCCGTTCTGTCACCTCTGGCTGAATCAGTGGCAGGACAGTATCAAAAGCTTGATGATTCAGATTTGCAGCAGTCTTAAGAGCAGCAAGTTCCTTTTCTGTCTTAATACCACGGAGAGCTTGTAATTGAGTGCTGAGTGAACACCAATCAAGGGTTCCAGTGAGTCTGGAGAGTCCTTCGAATATTGCGACACTGACACACTCTGCATCAAAGCCAACCCGTCGGCTCCCGCTAGTCGATAATTCATCTGCAATTGCTTGTAATTTATTATTGTAACAGTCAATACGATCAGTGCAAACCTGCTCTTGTGCCTGAGAAAAATAGCGTGAATCGGTAAGGAAAACAGACTCATCGCCCTTTATAAGCAAAACGCCATCTGTTCCGGTAAATCCAGACAGATAGCGTATATTGGTTAAGCCAAAAATCAACAGTGCATCAAGGTTCTCAGATATCAGGATATCCTGGATAAACTGGCCACGTTGTTCAATCACACTCCATCCTGTTTTTTAAATGTTCCACCAATGATGGCGGCGCAAAAAAACCACCCCACGGTGTTACAGCGGTTTTCAAGATCTTGACATACCATATGTATGCCTTCGTCCTTGAAAAATCACTACGCCTTGTGGGACGAAATTTTTGCTTAGCCATCTGATTCATTTTTGCAAGTGCATCACCAATGCCTGTAAAGCTAAACTGTATCCAAATGCACCGAAACCAATAATTTGCCCAACAGCAACCGGAGCAATATGGGAATGGTGCCGAAATTCCTCACGTGCATGAATATTTGACAGATGAACTTCAACAACTGGTAAGTCTATTCCACTGACAGCATCACGCAATGCAATACTTGTGTGGGTATACCCTCCAGGATTAATTATAATGCCAGCGAAATCTTCTTGTTTTGCCCAATGTAGCTGGTCAATCAAGTCTCCTTCATGGTTTGATTGATATGTTTCGAGCTCAAACCCAAGGGTAACAGCTTCTGCGACCAATGTTTGCATCATTTGGTTGAGAGTAGAGTAGCCATAAACTTCCGGCTCACGGGTGCCCAATAAATTTAAATTTGGTCCATTTAAAACTAATAATTTCATACGATCAAACCAGAGCCTGTCGGAGCGCAGGGGCTTCACGCATCAGCAGATAACGTCCCTGACCATAATTTCCATTACGCTCAATCATGAGAGCCACAAAATATTCATCGGTTAAAGAATGAATAATTACATAATAATTTTCAGTTTTTATCGCAACTTCCTGTAACTCTCCTGCATTTAAAATCTCAGCTGCATTGCGAATCTCTTTGGTCACATTTGAATATTCAATCCCCATAAGATTCAAATCCAGAGAATTACCCTCAACATTGTACTGATCAATACCGATGCCATCATAACCCATCAATACCGCACCAATGCCACCAGAACAGCTGGTAACAATTTCTTCAAGAAGCGCCTTAAACATTCCCTCTCCTTTGCTGAATATTAGCTAACCATTGGTTCAATACCACAAGAGCGGATTCCTCAACAGAATCACCAGCAGAGCCGACAACTACTTCATCAGAATCTAGTGGCAAATCTTCTTGTTGATTAGCAGGAGCAACCGATTCGTCAACTACGGTCTGCTTCTCATCCAAAAGCTGAGTTTCCAGCTCCTTCACTTTACGTCGCAGGTTGAGATCATCAGGATTCTGTGCTGATAACTGCTGGTAGAGTTCAAGGCCTTTTTCAGTTAAACCCTGTGAAAGATATAGATCAGCCAGGGTCGGCGATACTAAAGAGACAGAAGAATCTTCCAATTGATCGTTTTTCTCAATCAAGCTGTCCGTTTCCTCAACGACAATTTCAGATTCTTCTGGAAGGGAAAGTAACAGTTTATTGATGACTGGATCTGCAGGACTTAATTGTCGCGCCCTGAGAAGCAACTCACGTGCAGTATTATTTTCCCCTAAAAGAATTTGAACCCGAGCGTAACCAACCAGTGCAGCGAGGCTTTCCGGATCAAAAGTAAGTGCCTTTTCGAACGCAGCGTTTGATCCAGCAAAATCTTCTAGCTGGCAAAGCACCCGAGCCAGCACAATATATGCGGGACTAAAATCAGAATGGAGATTCAGACCTTTAGAAATTATTTGGCGAGCATCTTCCAGCATTCCCATTTTGCGATAGGTTTCAGCCAGGGATACAAATATTGTAGAACTTGGGTCCTTAACAAGAATTTCGGTATAAGCTGCAATTTTACCCAGAAGCAAGCTCTGCTGATTGTGTTCATCCATAATTTATAACTCCTTAAATATTATGAAATGGCGAAGCAAAACCTAAAGAACTGATGAAAAAATAGCTGATATATCGGGAATCTTCTGTAAAACAGCTTCCCCGATTCCACGATTGAGTACCAGGGTGAGATTCCCCTGTTTTACTTTTTTATCCCTCTGCATTGCAGTAACAAACTCAGTTAGTGAAAAATCAGGGGGTTCAATCGGGAGATCGAGAGACTTCAGTAACTGAGTCAAGCGATCAACATCCTGTTGCGAACAGAGACCATACCGAAGGGATATTTTAGCTGCAACAATCATCCCCACAGAAACAGCTTCACCGTGTTTCCAGTGACCGTAACCGGACAAATTTTCAATAGCATGACCAAAAGTATGGCCATAGTTTAAAAAGGCCCGGATTGAACCTTCTTTTTCATCAACTTCAACAACTTCTGCCTTTATCTGACATGCTTTTCTAATGGCATATATCAGTGTTGCTGCATCTCTATTTTTTAAGTTTTCTAGATTATCTTCAAGCCAACAGAAGAATTCATAATCGCGGATAACTCCATATTTAACAACTTCTGCCAGACCAGCTGAGACCTCTCTAGGCTCCAAAGTCTTTAATGTTTCAATATCGATTAAAACCATTTCTGGTTGATAAAATGCTCCGATCAGGTTTTTACCCAAAGGGTGATTAACAGCTGTTTTACCGCCGACGGAACTATCCACCTGCGCGAGCAAAGTTGTCGGCACCTGAACGAAAGGGATTCCTCGTAAAAAAGTGGCCGCCGCAAAACCAGCCATATCACCAACAACCCCACCACCCAAAGCGATTAGGCCACAGCCACGATCAAAGTTATTCTCAATCAAAAAATCATAAATCAATTGGAGAGTTGCGAAAGATTTGTATTCTTCCCCATCCGGCACATTAATTTGTAGATAAGAAAAATTAAAAGCTTCAAGCGTGTCACGCACAACCTGACCGTAGAGATGATCAACTGTAGGATTTGAAACGATGGCAATTCGCTGCGGAAAATTGAGACTTGAGAGCTCTTTACCCAATTCAGTAAGAAGATCAGCACCTATCAGTATAGAATAACTTCTATCCGCCAGAGAAACTTTAACCTTTTCCAGCATTATCGCCTTTCAGAAAAAAAAAGGGCAGGTTTCCCTGCCCTTCTGGAGACATTCAATCAATTCAATTATCGTGCATAATTCGTGGAGTAATGAAAATCAACAACTCATCTTTAACCGCTTGTTTCTTTTGTGATTTAAATAAGTTTCCGATAATCGGCATACTCATCAACCCAGGGATACCATCCTCAGATTCCTGAATACTTTCCACGTAAATACCACCGATAACTGTTGTTTCGCCATCACGAATCAAAACTTTCGTTTCTGCTTTCTTAGTATCAATACTAGGAGCACTTGCACCAGCGGTTAGTGAGGGGGAATCGTTCGTAGCAAGAATTTCAAGAATAACAGAACCATCAGGGTTAATAACTGGCGTAACTTCCAGCTTCAATTCTGCGTTAATAAATTCAGTCTTTGGACCATCCGCACCGGAAGTTTGATAAGGTATCGTTGTCCCCTGACTGATAGTTGCAGTTTCTCCATTCAGTGTCGTCACTCGTGGAGTAGAAATAACTTTTCCTTTTCCATCCGCCTGAAGTGCTTGAAGCTGTAAATCCAGGACAAGGTCATCAATAAGAGCACGCCCAATTTGAATCTGAGATGATAATCCTGCAGCAGGAACCATAGGGCCAACTGCCCCCTCTGTAATGTCGACAAGAAAATTACCTCCGGCGCTGGTAATTGACTGAACTGAACGAGGGCTATTACCAACATCAGCACCAAACATACCCCAATGAACTCCAAGCTCTCTCGAATAGTTTGAATTAACCTGAACAATCCTAGCCTCAATCATCACCTGCCGTTCCGGAGTATCTAGAATAGAAATCAACTCTTTCGCTTTTTCAATCCGTTGGGGGATATCAGTAATAATCAGGAGTTTGTTACGACTATCTTCGGTAATATGACCTCGATCACTAAGGAGCTCTTTTGCAGGCGCGGAAACGCTACCCAAATCAGCATAACTGACAGTTACAACTTCGGTAACCAATGGCTCAAGCTTCTCTTGTGAGCGCGCCGCAGTCAATTCAGCTTCTTTTGCTGCGCGGATTTTTTCTTTAGGTAGAACCCGCACAACATTTCCCTCTTGAACCATCCCCAATCCAGTCACATCGAGAATCAAGTCCAGAGCCTGATCCCAAGGAACATCAATCAAACGTAACGTGATATTCCCCTTAACATCATCGGAAGCAATAATATTGAGGTCACTAATCTCAGCAATCAGCCTTAAAATATCACGCACATCCGCATTATCAAAAACCAGGGACGTTTTTTCTCCCGTATAAACAGTTTTTTTTGAGCCAATCTGTTCAATGACAGGAACAGGTAATTGCCCAGAGGTAGACGAGGTTGAACCAGCAGTTGGTAATAAAGATGAGGGCATTTGAGCAGGGGCTGACAAATCCACTGTGTGACCAGTGGCAGAAACAGGCATGGTTCCAGTGGCTGCTGATGCAGTTTGAGCATAGCGCCCATCATCAACGATAAGTTCGTAACCAGAAGGAATTTTCTGTAAATGATAAGGGACATCGCCTTTCAGGAGAACAGTAAAACGAACCTCAGGGGAACCTGTGGCATCCACTAAATATGGTGTCGCTGAATGAATTGCACTTGGAAATGCCAGAGTATCGAATATTCTACGTAAGGAGCGTGGCAAAGTCGTGTTTTTCAAAGCAAATTCAATTTTATTACCATCACGAATTGGACTACTAATTGCGGCGTCGCCATTCAAGTTGATGTAAAGCTTGGATTGCCCGTTCTCAGACGCAAAATCTATGGCCGTAATTTTAGCACTCCCCACAGTTGAAGGTTCCGCAAGGGCATTAACAACCGTATCCTGAGAATGCTCCCAAGTCACAACAACCTGGTCATTTTCCGTGTTAACCTTAAATGTAGGAAATACCAAGCCGGTCACATCGAAGACAAAACGAGTTTTATTATCTAATGGTCCAACTCGCAGCAACCTGAACCCATCACTCAACCGGAACTCATCATTGTGATTACCTGGCTGGACGCCATATAAATCAACAACAAGCCGTTTGGGGGAATCCAAAGTGAAGTATCGAACCTGTTCAATTCCCATTGTTCCAGTCAATTGCACTCTCTTTGCAGTGACAGAAACCTCGGAAAGTGAACTGGCCGCACAGAGTGGCGATACCAAAGCAACCGAAAAAATCATCAATAATGTACTGAGGAGCACAACGCTTCTTCTCATATCATTCCCCTAAAAGTCATTCGTGTACAGCCAAGCTTCACAATTCAACCAAATTCTACTCACATCGCGATATAGCGATTTTCTCTAAGTACTTTTCCTGTGTAACTATCAACACCAGCCTCTTCGACAACAATACGGTCAGGACTCTTTTCAACCCGCAAACCATTTTTATCAATATCAATAACTTTTGTTTCAATTTTTTTAATAATACCGTCGTTCATGCCTATATATTCACCGACCTTTACGGTGTAACCTTTGCCATCGGGTGCTTTTAACATAGCTCTGGGTATTCCTTTAACGACCATAAGAGCAACTAAACGATACTGACTTAGTTCAAATTTTTCTAGAGGCCCTTTTATCCGCGACGGTTTTCCAGGTCTAGCTGCTATTTTTGTTATAATTTTCTTTTTCTGTATCAGCGGCTTAAATGGATCTCTACGCCCTTTTGGGCTATAGGAAAAGCTATGACTTCCGGCAGAGATCAGAGTAGCATCAAGAACCGGCGCCGCTTCAGCCTTAGCGGGATCCTGTTGCGCAAAAGCATCAACAACGGCTCCAGTTAACAACAAGGACAAAAAGAGAAGTCCGAATGTTTTAAGAAGTTGTAATTTCATTTCGCCTTACCCCCTGTCTTTCCATTTTGCTCTGTTGGATTTTCAACAAAACGGAAGGTAACGGCACTACAATCAACTCCTAGGGTTGTCTTACCTTTAACCTCTTTCGTACCACCTAACGTTAAACCTTGAATATTAACAATCCGTTCCATCTTACTCACTGCGTCAAAGAAAGCCGCGGCCTGGTGATAGGATCCTGACAATTTCAAAGTCACTGGGACTTCAGCATAAAAGCCCTTTACTGTTTCACCAGTCGGCTTAAACCTTAATATCTCCAAGCCCTTCTCTTTTGCAAGGACACCAATACTGGTCAGCAGGCTTGGAATTTCTTTCTTTAAAGGCAATTCGCCAAGAGCTTCATCCAACTGAACCCTCATTTTTTCGTACTCGGCACGATATACAGCCAAATTGTTGGCAATTTTTTGGTTTTTCTGCAATTTCACTTGAGCAGCATCTCGTTGCTTTATCAAACCATCATGTTGTTCCAGCTGCGGCTGGTAAAAAAGATAATAGAACCCCGCGCACAAAAGCGCCATAATGATCAGAACTATAAACATTCGCTGATAAGCAGGTAGATTTATGATTTTCTCGAATCGTGAATTCATCACTTAAAATCCCATATTATTCAGATGGTGGTGCTTCAACGCTACAATTCAAGGTAAATTTTTGCATTTTCCTATCACCAGCCTTAGTCTGCTCCGTAACCGACAACTCAATATTTTGGTAGTAAGGAGAAGATTCCAGGTTCCGCATAAAATCAGCAACCGTATTTTCGTTGTCAGCGACTCCTGCGAGATTGATGCTGCCACCTTTTTCCGAAAACTTGGTCAGCCAAAGTTTTTCCGGCAAGGCAGAACTTAACTCGTCCAACAAATGAACCGGACCTGATTTTCCGGCTTTCAGTGATTGCAAAACCGCAAGTTTTTGTTCTAAATCAGCTTTTTTCTTTTCAAAATCTTTAACTTGTCCAATTTTTTTTCTTAATTCATTATTCTTTTGATTGATAACAGCAATTTCATCTTTGACACTAGTGATAGCTGTCATCTTTTGTACATACAGTGCGCCGCAACCTATGCACACAAGAATAAGGCAAAGAAAGAAGATTGATAACTGTGAACGCAGTTTTTCTTTTTTCTGCGCAGCTCTGACTGGCAGCAGGTTAATCCGAATCATTTGTCACCCACCTTCCTCATTGCCAGACCCGTAGCGACAGAAAACATCGGCCCGATCGCATCAAGGTACTCAGCATCAAATCCTTTTTCGCTGACCGCCACATTCCTGAAAGGGTCAACTCTTTCGGCGGTAATACCCAAGCGCTCCTCCAAAGCTTCTCTCACCTTAACCGAATTTGACACACCACCAGTCAGATAGATCTTGGTGACCCGATCCTCACTGGAAGTCGCTGCAAAGAAATCCAAGGAACGCTGAACTTCTTGAACTAAATTCTCAATAGCATCCGCTAATATTTCTTCGATCGAATCAGGGTCAACATCGGCAATGTTGCGATCTCCAAGTTTGGCGCGCTCCGCCTCTTCACTACTAATACCGAGTCGTTTTTGCAGCTCTTCACTCAGTAAGTTGCCACCCGTTTGGATGTCTCTGGTAAAGATTGAAGTATCGCCCCTAAGAACACTAACGCTTGTCGCACTAGCGCCTAAATCAATTAAAGCGACAACCTCATTATCGACAAAACCGTAATTGTAATCAAACATATTTTCGACAGCAAAACAGTCAATATCCATCACCACGGGCTCAAGCCCTGCTTCCGCAAAAAGTGCCGTGTAGTCATCAACAAAATCTTTTTTTGCCGCAACCAGCATGACATTCATTTGTGAGGGGTCTTTTGCATCGGGCCCGAGGATCTGAAAATCAATATTGACTTCAGAAATATCGAAAGGAATGTACTGTTCTGCTTCCCACTGAATCGATGACTCCAATTCAGCGTCGGTCATAATCGGCAAACTGATTTTACGAATAATAACAGAATGGCCAGAAACTGAAGTCGCCACCCGCGTTGTCTTCACTTTCATTGCATTCAGCAGATTGTGGATAGAATCAACAATCGCCGTTGAATCCATAATAGTGTTATCGACAATTGTCTCAGAGTTGAGGGGCATGATACCAATATTTTCCAGATGGTAAGTGCCGCGAGACTCACGCAAGCGTACGATTTTAACCGCACTTGATCCAACATCAATACCAACAATATCTTTTTTCGAGGCGAACATGTCTTATCCAGTCCGAATAGAGTCAAAAATATCAGTTACAGCATACTAATCAGAAAGCTACCTACTCCGGAAAAACCTTAGTCTTGTCAGACAGCTTATATCCTAAAGCCAAGATAATTTTCCGCATTGTTTCCATACGACAAGGGTGACCACGTTCAATTCGGGTGATCGTCAACGGAGACACATCAGCTTTTCGCGCCAATTCCGCCTTACTCATCAATAACGATTCACGAATATCTTTAACGTGATTCAACAACATTTACCTGACCTCATTGCAGTTAAAACAATCAAATTGTGCGTAATTATAGGTCAATTTACGTTATTGTCAAGTATTTTAAGATTAAACCAATAAATAAATTCAAAAAAATAAACCAAACGGGACTTCCAAACAAACGGCCTTTAATCAACCATCTGCAATATAAAGAAGTGACTTACTTTTTTTCTTTTATAAGTGTCCAAACGGGATTATCTCCCAAGCAGACTGAAATACCAATAAACCAGTTCCCGCCCCCAAAACAGATAGATTGTTGCAGCAAAAGCGAGAAATGGGCCGAAAGGAATTGCCAGTTTTGTATCACTTTTTTGCAACAACATCAATGGAACGCCGATTAAAGTTCCGATCAAGGACGCAATAAAAATAACCGGCAGAACCGCTTTCCAACCAAGGAATGCGCCCAACATCCCCAAAAGCTTAATATCACCACCGCCCATTCCCTCTCTTTTAGCCACCTTTTCATAAATCCAGGCGATTACCAGTAAACTTCCACCGCCAACAGCAATACCCAGGATAGAATCCGACCAAGAGATCCAGGGGATAAAAAAAGAGCAGAGAAAACCGATAATAATTCCAGGTAGGCTGATCACATCAGGAATGATTTGATGATCCAGATCAATGAAAGTGATTGCCACCAACGCGGCAAGAAACAGCCAATAGACCAGAGTTGCCGCACTGATCCCAAAATAGTAGAGAACCAAGGCAAACAACAGACCAGTCAAAGTCTCAATTGCTGGATAACGAAATGAAATCCCAGCGCGGCATGAAGAACATTTTCCACCAAGAAATAAATAACTCAGTATCGGGATGTTTTGGAACCAGCGAATATGGTGCCCACAATGGGGACATGAGGACGGCGGGGAAACAATCGATTTCCCAGCGGGAATACGGTAGATACAGACATTGAGGAATGAACCGATCACAGAACCCAAAATAAATGCAGAGCCGAGAAAAAAGTAGAACTCAAATGGCATGAAGCTAATCCTCTTTTCCCTTTAAATTATCATTTTCTTGACTTGTTTTCTTCGTCGGAGCATTAGCAAACTTGCTGGTACTGAAGACTCGACCGTTCTTGAGAATTCCCCATTTTCCACCGTAGGGATCGAGTGGCAACGTAATCAAATAACCTGCAGCAACAAGTTCAGACAATTCTTTAGGCAAGCGGTTCTCTTGATTTTTGAATTTTTCCAAAGCGTCTTCAATAAGGACTGCTCGCTCAAGAGCAAGCAAGCGCATCTGTAGACGTTTCCTCATCATAACATCATCGGTATCCGCCAGCATTTCTTTCAGAAAAAGCAGTGCTGTTTTTGATTTACCACCGTAATAGGCTAAGCGTGCACCAAGTGTTGCCAAATATGCAGGGCTTCCCGGCAATTGGGAGGCTGTCATGATAAATCCAGACGCAGCTTCGTAATCCTTAAGAAAGTAGAAATAATTGAACCCAACAAAGAACGGTAAACGCCAATCAGAGGTACGATATTTCATCCCTTTAGTAAGTAACTGGTTGGCCTCCTTGGGCTTTCCAGCATCCCAAGCTAATAACCCCTCTGCCAGCATATAAGGATCAACAAAATAGGGATCGAGGTCGGTAACGACATCAAGACTCTCGGTCACAAATCGCCAATCCTCGTCATTGAGCTGTCCTCCCGATCCACTTCTACCACCGATGAATGTCGCTATTTTGAGAAATAGAAAATCAGATAACAATCCCTGGTTTCCAAGAGCAAGGATCCGGCTAAATTTCGAGGGGATGGTATATCCGGCGGGAATATTTGTGCGAACCTGCTCACGGCTTTCCCAGACACCCCGAAAAAGCAAACCATAAACAATAATTGCAACCACAAGTATCAATATGGGAAGCAAACGCCGCATCAATTAAATTCCCGTCGAGAAAAAATAAACGAAGCCAACATCAATAGAATAGAGATATAGATTGCACCATAACCCAAGGAAAGGAAGATTCTGTTACCAGTTATGACAAGTCCATGTGCTGCTTCCAGAGTAAAATCAAAAACAGCAAAATTGGGGATTAAATAGGAGACAATATCGATAAAAATTTGCAGTGATTCAGAAATGATCTTTTCCTGTGCTGCAAATTCCGATTTTAGATAAAAGACCACTTCCTCAATCGTAACCCCGGCAACATAGCTACTCAGAGAAAAAATCAAAGTAATCAATGAACTACTGGTGATAGAACTGAAAAAAACAACAATTGCGGTGAGAACAGAAAATTTAATCAGTACAAAAAAACTGGCAATAATGAAATTCAACCAGGAAAAACCAATAAAATAATTGGGATACAATTTCAGCAAAAGCCCGACTGTCAGACAAGAACAGAGGAACAGCAGGAGCAGAGAGACTGATACGAAAAACTGAATTCCAAGATATTTACCCCAGATATATTGAGTGCGGGAAAGTGGCTTGGACAGCACCAGATGAATTGTTTTACGGTCGATATCCTTGGACATCAGGTTAACCCCGACAAAAAAGACCAGGAGCAAACCGGCAAAAGAGAGGGCACTAAGATTCATATCCACAGTCACCTTGCCAATATCGCGCATAAAAAATCCGGCAACTGTGATATTCAAACCGAATAGAAACAGAGCCAGCAGAACAATCCCAAACAGAGAGCGATTGCGAATTCCTTCTTTAAAGGTAATCGTGGCCAGCGCGAGAATACTTTTCATTGATCCTGCTCCTTCACAGCCTGCATAAATAAATCTTCTAATGACATCCACTCAGAACGGCACCCCAGAATTTTGATAGCCGATTCTTCCAAATAACTATTGACTGAATAATAATCGTCATCAGGAATAGCCAGCAAATGACCTTCTCCCTCGTGACGAATACTCCCTCCTAAAGATTGTATATTTTGTTGCTGGGATTCATCGAGAGTGGACGTATACAAAAAAACCGTTTTACCGGTATTCTGTAAAAAATCTTTTCTATCATACTGTTTGATCAACCGCCCCTTGTCCATCAGACCAATGCGATCACACAGTCGTTCGACATCATTAAGAATATGTGAACAGAAAAATATAGTTTTGCCTTGAGCTTTTAACTCCATCACCAGATCAAAAACCATCTTTCTACCAATGGGGTCAAGCCCTGACATCGGTTCATCCAGAATAACAATTGATGGATCGTGAAGAAGAGCAAAACAGATTCCAGCGCGTTGAAGCATTCCCTTAGAAAAGGTCCGCAGAGGGCGTTTCTGCACCTCTAATAGTTTCAGTTTCTCCATCAACTCACAACCACGCATTTTTATCTGCTCGGAGGGTAAACCTGAAGTTTGCCCACAAAAATTGAGCAATTCTAAAAGGGTAAGATGATCATACAGATAAGGGTTTTCCGGCAAGTAACCAACTTCTCGTTGTATGATAACAGTGCCTAGTGGCTTTCCGCGGAAGAGGATACTTCCAGCATCAGGTCGTATTAAACTCAAAAGCATCCTGATAGTCGTACTTTTCCCCGCACCATTGGGACCGATCAAACCAAAAACTTCACCTCGACGAATTTCAAAACTTAAATCATTAACCGCACTAACTTTTTTTTTAAAAAGTCCAGGATTGTAGGTTTTAGAAACTTTGAGAATCTCAATCTCACTCATCCAATAACTCCATAACATTAAAATCAATTTCTCGCCCGTGCGGGAAAAAAGACTCCAGCGGGCGACCCGTCTCCCTTGATGCTTTTATCATATTCAGATAGTGCAAGAAAGCCCATGTCGTTTCATCTGATGGCATTAGATTGATCGCCTTCAAGATAGCGATCCTTGCCTCCTCTGTTCGTCCAACTTTAAGATATAATCGGGACAAATTATACCATTGCCAACGTGCACCCTCAATATCAACGAGTTGCTCACTCATTGGAAGGATTGTTTCGGCAAATAGCTTATCATCCTGGATAAGAGCTTCATGAGTGTATATAGGTAAAACTTTTGATAATACTCGATATTTGCTATAAGGCTTCTCAATCAAAGGACTAACTTCATCCAAGGTTCCAACAGGCGGGTTTCGTTTTAGTATCACCTGTCTTAGAGAACCAATACGCAACTCCTGTCGAAACATCACAATAGTAAAGCAAAAGGCTAAGAGAACCGACACACAGATGATTTTTCGTACATTTTTTGACAACCAGAAAGTCTGCATAGGATATTGAGCTAGCAATATTCCTAGAAAAGAAAAAAAAAGTATAAGCAAGGCTGGAGAACGAAACGGCCATGAAAGCATTGACTGGATTATAAAAGGAAATAAAAACAAGTGACTAAACAAAAAACCATCATTTAAAATATTCTTATTCTTATAAAAATGTTTCCATATTAGACGCAAAAAGAGGCCCAATAAAAAGAAAATAATAACCGCTACGAAGCCCCCCCCCTCAGCCAATAACTGCAAAATTTCGTTATGCGCCCAATTTGTATTGCGAATCGCTTCATAGGGAACAAAAGTCAAAATCTCTTTGGCTAAAGGCCCATAAGCATCTTGAACAATTCCAAAAGTTCCTAAACCAGTACCAAACCAAAAGTTATCCAGAAAAATTAAGACAGCACTCATCCAAAAAACATATCGCACATCGCCACTTAAGCCTACATGACTTAAAGACCGTTCAGCCCACGAGCTAGTCGGTAACCATACAAAGGAAACCTTGTAAAGAAGAAATGCAGAAAAGAGACAAAGTAACAAAAGAATAAATTCTTTTTTAGATAATAAATTATTATATAAATAGCGCTGAGTCGACACCAGCCAAGATAAAAAAGCCAAGATAAAAAATAATGACAAAAACCCCGCTCGCGAACCTGTTAGAAAAAAAACAAACGAAACCATAAAGAAAGGCAAAAATCTTAGACTAGCAAATCCCCGAAATGATTTATGCGAGGAGATATCTAAATAGCGATAAAAAAAAGCCAGCAGGGTCACCGTTAAAAATACGGCAAAAAGGTTTGGTTGACCGTAGAAACCGCCAACGCGGATTGAATTATTTGAAGGCAAAAAATTGGCAATAAGGTATCCACTTGTAGGCCCCATCACCAGAAAATGTACATATTCATATAAACCTAATAAAGCAGCGACTAAACCAAAAAGCAGCAAGGAGTCCACCAGCCGTTTAAAAAAGAAATCATCACCATTAATCCAGTGAGAAAGCATCATTATAAAAAGGAGATAAACAGCTAATATAGATGAGAACAAAAAGGGCCAAAGAAGGACTGATGACTGCCATGCGGAAATATAAAAAAAGCTAAGAAGAAGAAAAAATATAAATAAGATAGGCGATATTTTATAAGATTCAATGAAATAAAAAAAAGGAAGTGAACATAATAAAACAAGATAAATGAAGAGATACAACTTGCCAGAATTATTTACATCCCCTAAAAAAGGAACAACCATAAACTGAAGGAGCATAATAAAAAAAATAGCTGAATTTATAATTCCTCGTTTATACATCGCCACATACTCTATACAAAAATACCCCTTCAGAGGAAAGGGGTATTTTTGTATATCAGGTTTTACTAAAAATCAATCAAAATCCCAACCTAGCGTCTCAAAAGCATCTTCAGAAGCTTTTGTTGTTGGTATCGCCAAAAGAGTTTTTGTAAACGTTGTCCCAGTTAGATAATCATCCGAACCAATATTATTCAGATTTTGCCCAGTACAGTACATTTTATTTCCACCTGGATGACCCGCAGCTACAGCATACCACTGAGCAGTTACGGTAGTAGTACCATCAGTTACATATCTAGCAACAACCTTAGGAGAAAGGCCAATATCTAATTGGGTAGCACCGGTAGCTCCAATATTCAGCCCCGGATCATTAGCGTCTGCGTCAGCCGAAGATAAAACATCTTCAGCAAATACATTGCCTGAGAATCCTAACACGCCAACAAAGACAAGGAGTAAAGATGTAAACATTATTTTTTTCATATTAAATCTCCATTTTCTATATTTTTTTAGTAAAGGAATTAATAGGGATAGTAATACTCATCCGTATAGAATCCCTCTAGCGAAGTTTTAATCGTCTTTATGTCGCTCTGTGCAGCAGAGTTAAAAGCCTTCTGACGATAAGAAGCAAACTGTGGAATGGCAATAGCTGCCAGGATACCGATGATCGCGACAACGATCAGCAGCTCGATCAGGGTAAAACCCTTTTGATTACCTTTACGAAACTTTTTCAACATCTGTGATCTCCTTTTCTGTGAGGGAAACTTAGCCATAAAATTGGCTGACTTAAAGTTATTTTCTAAATACAATCAAGCTTATTACAATCACCATGCCAACATTCAACCCATAGAAACTAAAACCATTGTTAGCTATTCATTCAGGGTTCTTAGTAAAACCTACCTCTCCAATTAAAACACAGCAAATAACTGAAGTTCTTAGTATTCCAGATCTGACACACGCTAATCACATCTACATGTTTAGATAATCTGTTGGGCTTTAGCTGTGAATTATTAGATTTTTTCAGGTGGCATGTTGAGCGCAAAACAATAACAATAAATAAATTTCATGATTTACTGTCAATTTTTGGCCGAGGTAGTGACAATTTTTGTCAACAGTTCAATTAAAAAACCGTTTATTGTACAAAAGAACGAAGGTCTAAAACTTCAAATATCAATCAAAATCTTTTTCTCTCGCCCGTTCACTTTGCTCTCTCAAGACGCAAAGGATGCCAAGAACCAAAAACGCAAGGAAGGTTTCTTTCTAACTTTGTTGTCACTGATAAATTTGCTTACGATGTGCAACACGAAGTACAAGGACAGTTACTTCAGTATTGTTAATTTCATAAATTACCCGGTAATGCCCCACTCGGATACGCCGTAATCCTGTTAGTTCCCCCTTTAGTTGCCTTCCTATATGTGGGTTCAGCGCAAGTTGATCAATAGCTTGAATAATCCGAGTTCGTTCAGTTTTTGTTATACGTTGAATCTCTTTAAATGCACTTTTTTTAATTTTCAGAGAGTAAGACACTGCGAGCCTCCTGCCAATCGACAATCTCATCTGCAGGATCACGGAGGCGATCAATAGATAATGATATATCGTTAAAATCATCAAGATATATTTCAATGGCCTGACGAACGATATCTGCCCTTGATCGATGCAACGTATGTGCGGCACGATCCAGAGACTCAACGACCGAATCTGGAAGTCTTGCGGTAATTTGCGACATAAAAGCTCCTATATATTAGAGATAGGCTACGCAGGGCGACATCATATGACTGTCGTTGACATTATAGCAACAGTTTAGCAATCTGAGCAATGACTTTTAATAAATGAGTTTGTCGTCAAACAAAAAAAGGACTTCAAAAACGCAAGTTTATTGAAGTCCTTTACTAAATGGTACCGGGACGAGTATCAAACTAACGCCCCAACTATCTGATAATAAAGCATAAAAATAGTTACATTTCACAACGTACCCCCATAAGTACCCCTATATGTAAATGCGACTACTGAAATATTTATCTTGATAAGCCTACTACAACCATTCGCAATTATGCAATTCACAAAATACTGATCCACTGTCTTCTCATCCCTGGCGAGCATCTCCCACAACCTCCCGCGTGAGGGTGTTGCTTATCAATGCAACGGAATACATCGACACACTCAAATCTAATTACGGGAAAATCCCCTATTTAAAAACAAAGCGTGGTCGTTTTACTGCGTACCGTCTTGCGTACCGTCGCTCTGTGTTCTCCCGCGCTACACCCTGCTACCTCGCCTGCTACCAAGCACTAATTGTTTAATGAATAGCCTTAACATTTGACAATTAACTCACTATTAACCTTGGTATTATCTTGATATTGCATTCCCCTCGCTTTTGCTGCGGACATTCTTGCGGACTATGTCAGTGCGGACTTTTTTCCATTATCAACCCTCGCCGTAATCTTGTCCTTATCTATTCTCTAACTGTTCACGTACCACCGTTACCGTCTGGCTCACACTGCCGCCCTCGACTTTTAACTCAAGGGATACCTTCAGATTTAATCTCCGATTTCTGGAATCGTCCAGTATCCCCCTGCAGTGCCCTAATTGCTCGTTCTAAGGTTGCTGATTCAATCACTTAACTTTTCAGTTCCTTACTGCTCGTCCTGTGTCTCGATATTCCCAGCACCATAAACAATATTCTTTGATGCAGCATTCTTGGGTCTAAATCCCCTCATTTTGGCTTTACGCAGGGTGATTGCCAACTTAGCTTTCACAATATCTCGATCCAGGACACCGAGAGCAAGACCTCCAATCATTCCCCCAATATCACCAACTGAATATCCAGCGGCACCTTTAATAACCGTGTCCAGGCTGACTACATTCTTATTGGCTACCCTCTTAGCTGATTGCTCTAGGGCTTTTACCAGATGAAGATAATCACTGGTCTGCTTATTGATCGACTGCAACTCAGGGTAGAGCGTTTCCAGCTCGTGCATAGCAGCCTTTGCTACTGCCGCATTGAATTCATTCATAATAGCCGGCTTGGGAGCTGTGTTTTGGTAAAAGTTAGCAAGTTCCTTATGGATGGTTCTCTTTAGCTGCTGTACTTGCTCCACAGGGATTTCATCCGGGAACGCTTCAAGCAGGTCACCTGATAGTTTCTCCAATGTTTTATTTCTTCGTATCATCTGGGGGTGGGGTTGTTGTGCTAATTCTGGTATTTCTGCCAACAGTTTCATTTTGCTGATCGTTCCCCCCTGACTTGTGGCCTGGTCAATGATGCTATCAACCTTATCCGAATTCTCGGATATTTTTGTCCATATCTTGCTAATTTCTCCCTCTTTCGGAAGGAAGCCGTTCTCCAGAGCCGTATTGATTGCCCGTTGTCTGTCTTTCGGGGTGAAGGTCTTTCGGGTCGATAACTTAGCCCCAGATTCATACAGCGCTGCAGGTACTTTTTCAGGAAGAACCTTGCTTGCCAGCCCCACCGTTGATTGCTTCAGAACGTTCAAGGGTTCAATTGCATTACCAATATTACTGACCGACTTTCCGGCATCAGCTAGCACATCAAGCCCGGCCAGTTTGCCTGCTTTCATTGCACCCCCGGCACCATTCAGCAACAAGGAAATATCAGCAGCAACACCTACAGGGTCTTCCGCAACAGCATTCTTAAAACTTGGTACATCTCCATAGCGATTTGAATAGTATTGTGCTACAGCATCAACCGTTGCTCCGTCTGGTTGATGATCTGCACCAACCACCTTCTGATAGACACCCATCACCAGACTCTTGATTCCGTTGAAAGTCTCTTGAGGATGCAACACCGGCTGCACCATTATTTTCCCGAACTCAACAGCACTTTCAGGCGTATTCATAACGGCCTGTTTAATGACCTCATGGGTAGACGGTCCGCCCCGCGATTGTAGCGCCAATTGCATTAATCCATGAATGGGAGTCTTCCTTATCGCTTCAAGCATATCTTGCTCATTTTTATGTTTGTCGAGCATAGAGCCTAGTGCATCAACATCCTTGCTTGGTTCGTTGTCTTGAGGAGTTGGTGGATCTATTTTAATATCGCCAGGCATGGGGGTCTGGGGAGTGGCCTGTGCCTGTACGATTTGCTCAGGCGCTACCATTTCACCAGCCGCTTGTTCCCCCGAGTCAATACGTAGCCCAGCGCCAAAAGATACATTCGGGGGCTCAGTCTTTCCAACTAACCCCCTTCTGACTGCCTCATCAAATAGCGCTTTCTTTTGGCCGCTCAACAGCCCTCTGCGATCCGCTTCAGCTAACAGTTCCATCGCTCTATTTTGTTGCATGATCAGCCTCCCCAAGAAGTCTCAACAATTCATCGTCACTGAGAGAGGATATATCTTCCGAGATACCTGCCTGTTGCATCGACTCACCTTCAGCTAAAGACAAGTCGAGGAGGATGTTCTTCGAGTTCAGTCCATAAGAAGTAGCCAGTTTTTCATAGCTGCCAACACGTCTCTTATGCTGGTTCTCCATCCCTCGATAAAGTTTCTTGGCTCGATCAACGAAATCAGCTCTTTGATTATCTGCTAAGCGCTCACCATTAAGCACACGATTATAGGTATTGCGGATACGGTCTGGAACGCCTGCTGCGTTTGAGGCTGTCGCAAATTCTGATTCCCTGACAACGCTACCTGGATCGAGAATTTTCATATAATTGAAGACCAGCGCAAGATCACCAGCTGCAGACGGTTTTTTAGCGGATTGGAGGACGCGACCATAAGAATCACGAACTTTAATATATTCACCACTCTGCTTCACATAAGCATCACGAAGTTTCTTTTCTTTATCAAAATTATCCGTGCCATCCTGTAGAGCTTTGAGCCGGTACTCTTCTTCCTGCTTTTTTAGGTCAAAGCTATGCTCGATCTTTTTAAGCCCAGCATCATACTCCCGCTGCTCGTTCAGTTTCGATTTATCAAACTTCCGTTGTTCCATTAGCTTGTTTTTTGCTGCCAGTTTTGCAACAGGAGTCATGTCTCCAAGGCTTACTCTGGCTGCTTTTATCGACCGGATCAGCCTCGCTCTCATGCTTATATCTCCTGCAAGCGCAGAAAGCGGGACAGACTTCACCTCATTGTCTCCGTCTTCTTCAGTGAGGCGGTATTTCGTCAGCGGCTTTCTGGAGGTTGATCCATCGGGCTGATCCACGTTCAGAGAGAACACAAGTCCCTTATTGTCAGGTGAGACAAAGGCATCAGCTACGGACTTTCCGTCGCCAATCTGTTTTCCATAAAGAGTGTTTACTGCCCCAACCAAGTGCTCTTTTGGAACCTGCTGCCCAGCAAAACGCTTGGCTGCTAAATCAACTGCACTGGCATGTGCATTAAGCCCCTCGTCATCAAGATCTAAATATTCGTTGACCACCGGGTCAAATCCCCTGATCAGCTCCAACTCTGAAGCATTTGGTAGATAATTAGAGCTTGTCCCATATAAAGCAACTGCCCTGTTCATACGGGTTCCAGCCTAAA
>JAOZOH010000181.1 GCA_029933365.1 Desulfuromusa sp.
CCATTTCCGTCTCGGCAACATTCGCTGCCGTCAGCAGATCGGGCAAGGTGTCTGCGACAGTTTGAGCTGCCGCAAGCTGGACTTCAACAAAGGCACGAACTTCGGAACTGTCGCGGATGATATCCACGACATAGTGTCCATACCCAAGGCTCTCGACAACCATTGCCCTACCCATAAACAACGCTCCTTGATTCATTGTCTTTGATGTGGATGCTGGCGGCAGAGACAACAATGGGAGGCAAATTCCCGGCAGACAAAATATCACCGGGAATAATGTCAAAAGCGTCCGGAATATCGATCGATAAAGAGCTGACCAGTGGGGAGACTTTTGTTGCTGGTGGGGTGGTTATTTCACCGGGCAGCCTGATAACGGCAAAGTTTTTAATCGTCAGCAGATACGATTTAGCGGATCCACCGACATATTCACTGGTCTCAAATTCTTCGATCGTAAAAACCGGATCTCCGTTTGATTTTATAGAGAGGGGAGGTACGGCTTCACTGATGAAGGCTTTTCCAGCAGTAAATGGCAAAGACATCACCATATGAACGGTTGAATTTTTGCCTGAATACTGGATATCAATTGACAGTGGGGCAAGCTGTTTTCCGGTGAAATCCTCCAGAATGCACTTGGACAAAGAACCGGCGAATACATCCCGTGATTTAAAGCCAAGAGCTGTCGGGAAACTTCTCAACTGAGAAAACGTTAGTCCGGTCAGCCTAGTGAGTATCTGCTCTGCCGTCGAGAGGTCTCTTGACTGAGAAAATGTCTCAGCCCAGTTCGAAAAGACCGCTATTCCGGAGACAGGAGTGTGGTTTCGGGTCAATGCCTCAGAAATAAAACCAACGACAGGCAAACCGAAAGATAGCTGGTGCGTGAAGGTTGGCGCTGAGGTCGGCAATGTAAATGTCGGCAGGGAAATGAATTGAACTGCCGTATATGTCTGGGCAACCGGCATCATCACCGGGAGGATCGGGATGCCCAATGCAGTGGAATGCGAAACGGTTTCCCCGAAAAAAACCGTTTGTGATTCGGGTGCTGCAGGATCCGGATCCTTCAGTCCGGTCAATCCCTCTGCACAAGTTCCGGCAACATTGCTGTAATCAGAATTGGTTGACCAGCACTGATCCAAAGCAGGCGACCAGCCCCAGGAAAAGAACTGGGCGGCAGCTCCCCATTTGACATCGGTCCAATCCTGGATGGTATCCCGGAAGCTCGAATGGCCGCCATTGATCGCGGTGCCGTCGTTCCTGATTGCAATCCAGCCTTCGTATGCCTGATCAACAAAAACTCTTGCCACATCGGTCAATGCTTCAACAGTCGCCTTTGTGCCATAAGTATCTTCTCCGCCATAGACAGCCGTGCCATCCGACTTGACCCCGATCAGGACGTTGCCCTGACTTTCGATGTGGATAATATCGATCCACGATTCAGCGGCACTGATCAGACCATTATAATCGTAACCGACCCCGACGCATGTCCCGTCTGACTTCAATCCGATACAGTGATATTTTCCAGCAGCAACCTCAATGAGATCAACAAATCCATTGGCTGCGGTCGCGTCATCAACTTCACCCTGACCACTATCTTGACCACACGCAAAGATATCCCCGTTTGTATCAATCCCGAAAACAGACTGATTGCCACAAGCAATAAAGATGATGTCCGACCAGGTCGGTGGCGTAGATGTCGCTGACGATCCCCAGTCAAGTCCGGTGGTGACACACGTTCCATCAGCTTTTAATCCGACCGTCAATCGATCTGCTGTCGCCAGCTGAAAAATATCCGTCCAGTTGGTGACAGCAATTTGGTTGTTCGTTGTGGCTCCGCAACCAACACAGGTACCGTCCAGATTGATCGCAACCAGGTGATCTTTCCACATTGCCGCAGGGCGGGTCACAATGGTATCTGAAGTCGCCTGACCGGATCCACCACCAGTACTGATGTTTTCCCCTGCGATCAAATCCCAGCCGGAAGTCTCCGTTTCACCATTGGTGTTGTCTCCGCAAGCGGGAACCAGACCATCTGAACGCAGACCGAGGATGACAGCATTACCGTTGCCTGCAGCGAGCCTTGTGACATGCTCCCACTCGGCTATTGCGGCAAATACGCCGTTGCTATCACTTCCACCAACTTCAATAAGTCCGGACTCTCGTGCAATGAGAAGTTGACCCCAGGTGCAGCCAATATCAATAACGTCACCATACGCATCCCAGCCCACAGGAATCGTTTGGCTTGAGCTGGTATTCTTTACAAAAGTGCCATCGTCTTTCATCCCGAAAGTGATGTCATCAGAGGTTGCAAGAATGACTATATCTGACCAGCCACTGGTCACAGTGACCACATCACCACTTATCGTCTTGCCATCAGAAATAGCACTGTAAATTGTGCTATCAGATTTCAGCCCGAGCAGGTGATAATCACCACCACAAATGGAGACTACACCTGTCCAGGCAGCAGTATCCATCCCGACATTGGTCGCCTTGACCGTTCCATCCTCAAGCAGTATGGCAGTCCAGTCCTGGCCGCCAGTGATCTGTTTGATGTCAGGAGTTCCCCAGCTATCCAGAATGGCCTGACTACCAAAGGCTGATGTTTGTCCATAGCCGGTGAGTGTTTTGTCGCTATTCTGGATAATCGTCGCGTAATTTATGGCTGCGGCGTGCAGCTTGTTGATAAGACCGTCAACGGACAAAACCGAACCCGACCAGTTATAGCCGGTTGCGTAAACGGTTCCATTTTCGTGGATTCCGACAGAGTGGTTGTTGGTGACGGAGACTGCCGGTGTCGTCATTTTTGCAGCGGAGACTGCAGCTCCTAAATTTTGACTATGGGAATATTTTCCGGCAACCTCACTCATGATGACAGACCTTCGGTCGCGTCGATGACTTTGTATTTCGGCTGAACCGTCATCGAGAAAGAATCTATGAGAAGGTCAGAGATACCGGAGTGAGTAATCGTGTCTCCTGCCTGTAGACCCCAAACCAGGGGAAAACGAATTGACCTGCGCCCGCTTGAACGGGTTTGCAGAAACAGGATCGTTGCAATGGCCAAGGTTCTCGGTGCTCTTAAGTCCTGAGCGCCAACAGCAAAGAGCTGGAGGTTTTTGCCGTCCCAGAGAATATTCTTGATAACCGTTTCACTGACAAGATCGGAGCTCAAAACCTTGCCGGAGATATCCCTTGCTTCCGAGAAGATTCTCAATATTTTCCCGACAGCGGTTTCGACCCAGGGGCTGTCCAGATGATCCCCGGCAACTCGTGCTTCAACCGTTGCCTGGGCACCATTGATTTGCCGTAAGTGGAGATATGAGAGGCTGACCGGGGTCACACCATCAATGGTTGCAGTGAAATAAATCCCTGCTGTGACCGGAACATCGGCAAACTTTGCTGGTAATGGAAAAACTTGCTGATGCGAGTATGCGACAACAGAAAGCTCGTACCCTAGAGTCCCAAGGGATTGCACCCGAGTAAAAACTGGTGCAATTTCACTCATCAGGTCAACTCGTATAAAATGTTACTTGTCCAGCTGAACGTCCAATCAACATCAGCAAGATTCAAGGTTGATCCCAGATCATAAAGAAGCAGAAGCGGGCTGGACAAACCATGAACGGTGCCGTTGGCATACAAAGCGACATAGCGAACATTGCTCGTCAGTCCGGTCCAGGTCGCAGGGTTGACCGTAATCTGTCCGTTGGTGATAGTCAGGCCAGCGAGAACTTTTCCTCCGGCGGCATAGCCAGCTCCGGAACATTCATGTGAGGTTGTCAGTTCTGTGATCAGCGTGTCGGTCAGATCGACAGCATAAGTATCTTCGATCAGAGCAATCTTTAACTCGGTCGTATTCCAGTCCAGATCATCCAGACAGACATCTTTAAAATGGTTAAACTCCTGGGTCGTTACAGCCATCAACTTATCCTTTCGATGATTGAAAGTTCGATTACGATTTTGTTTAAATTCTGTCGGATTGATTTAATGATTGCCTGAAACAAACCATCCATTTTAGCGACGCTGACACGCGGCCACGCCTGCAGCCAGGTGATCAGGGTCTGATAGGAATGGTCTGAATACGGAATCAGCAGAGAAGTATTCGTATGTCCCCAGGAGAAACCACTATCGGTGACAACAACGCTATTGTCGATGGCAACATCGGCACGGATAGACCTTGAAACTTTACCGGAGGTTTCTTTCCATTGATGGGTCGAGATAACAGCACCCGGATAGTATTCAGCCGGACTGATCGTCATAACAGACATGGCGTTAAACTCCTACGTCCAGGGCAAGCAGCAACTCAGCCTCTTCCATCGCCACCTTCAATTGCACCTTCTCCATAATCGACCAGAGAACCTGTTCCAATGCAGGTTCAAGACCGTCCGACTCGATCCGGATCAATGCTTCACCGGAGACCAGCTTGTCATGTTTCAGTTCAATCAAAGCGGCTTGAGCATCAGCAAGGCGAACCTGTGAATCGATCAGCTTCTCCTGTTGATCCAGCTGTCTCGAGATAAAACTCTCAATATCTGTCCGGTCAAAATAGTCAAGATCGGTGTTATCAAGCAGACCGGCAAAGGAGGATAATTCACCCGACAGGGAGCCGATTGAATCGGCAGACGCTTCAAATGCCGAGGTGATTTTGTCGGCTTCTGCGATCACTGCGGTTGAATTGAACTCGTACATTGACTGAATCCGCTTGGTGACTTCTTTGGTCTGCAGACCTTCAAGCTCCAATGCCGCCTTGACCATTTCGGTCTGCGCTTCAATCTCGGCAAGGTTTATTTTGGTTTCGGCTTTGATCGTGACAATGGTTTCTTCGCTCTGCAGCTCGG